>WJMC01000181.1 GCA_014728145.1 Candidatus Zixiibacteriota bacterium
ACTGTGAATTTTATACTGTTGACGACGATTTCTTTTCCGATTGGATCGATACCTTCAAACAGCCCCTCAGCCAGAGCGTCGCCTAAAACTGCAACCCGGGCTTTATGATGGTTTTCCGATCTTGTGAAAAATCTCCCGGCCTGCGGAAAGTGACTGTTGACTTTCGTATAGTCAGACCAGGTACCGAATATCTGCGGATTTTGACCGCGATTGTCTAAATACTTGACGATGTTTCCGCCACTTTTGCGATAATAATTCTGGGGCGAAACAGCCTCGATATGGCTGGCGTGTTGCTGAATTTCTTCCGCTTCGGCGGCCGTTATCGGTTCACGATTGCGCTCTTCTTCATCGAGTTCATCGTAATCTGTGTTGGGTGGATAGCGGGAGATGAATATCAGGTTAGAACCGAGACTTTCGATTTCGCCAGTAACGGCGCGGTTGAAGCCTTCAATTAAGGACACCATACCGATTACAGACGCAACCCCGATCAGTACTCCCAGAATAGTTAGAAATGAGCGCAGTTTATTGCTACGGATTGATCCCAGGGCGATCACGACACCTTCTTTAATCTCCACAAGACGCATATCTATTCAAACCTCATAGCATCGACAGGATCCAGAGAAGCGCCCTTGTAAGCCGGGTAGACTCCGAAAAACAGGCCGATCCCAGTGGAAATAAAGACTCCACCCAGGATAGCCACCTCGGAGATAACAAACGGCAGATCACCGGCATCTGAGAGAAGTTTGGCGGCTAGAATACCCAGACCGATTCCGACCGCACCTCCAAACAGCGACATTATCATGGTTTCTGTCAAAAACTGAAGCATGATATGCCTTTTCATGGCCCCGAGTGATTTGCGGATACCGATTTCACGCGTTCGTTCTGTGACCGAGACCATCATGATATTCATGACCACTATCCCGGCTACCACTAATGCTATCAGAGGGATAGCAATTGCAACGATTTGAATTGTGCCGGTAACACTTTCATATAATTCGAGCCAGTCATCGGAAGTCGTGATGGCGAAATTGTCTTCCTCGGAAAATGACACATTTCGCCGGGCTCTCATGATGGCACGGGTCTGGCCGACGGCCTCTTCGATGGTTTCCTCTGACTGGGCTTTGACCAGGATATTGATGGATCTGTGAGATCCGAAATTCTTCAACAGCGTTGTAATTGGTATGATAACAAAATTGTCAAGGTCCTCTCCCAAAATCGAACCACGTGGTTCAGCAATCCCGATAACTTCGTATTTGTGGGAACCGATCCTGACAGTTTTCCCGATCGGATCGAGATTTTTGAAAAGTTCATCTGCTACGGAAGCTCCCAGAATCGTGACCTGCACGAAGTGATCATCCTCGAAGTTGTTGTGCCCACGCCCCTGGCCGATTTCGAAATCGGTTATTCGAAGCAGATTCGCTGTCGCTCCTACTATCGGCACGCTTCTGATCTTTTCGGAAGCATATTTGACCGGCCTGAAAGTCATCGTGCGACCCCCGACCTCTTTGCAATGATCGCAGGACTCACGCAATGCGTTCAAATCGCGCATTTTGAAATCTTTGCGCTTTCTGGCCTTACGCCAGGCTTCGTAGGAGGAATGCTCCTCGACACCCATCTTGCTGACCACGAATGTCGAACTGCCCATCTGGTTGATCAGACCGGTCACCTTGACATTCATGCCAACCACGATCGACACTATGGCGATTACCGAAGTGACACCTATAATGATTCCGAAGACTGTCAGGAAAGTGCGAAGTTTATGGGCCTTGAGGGCTTCGAAAGACAGCCTGACCAAATCACCCGCAAGCATTTAACTAACACCCGAGGTATTACCGCGTCCTTGCTTTTCAGTTTCAATTTGACCGTCGCGAATACTGATTATCCGGTCGGCAAATTCAGCGATTTCCGGGTCATGAGTGACCATGACCAAGGTGTTGCCGCGGTCATTTAGTTCGCGGAAGAGTTTCATGATTTCGAGACCGGTTTTGGTGTCGAGGTTTCCGGTCGGCTCATCAGCCAGGATAATCGATGGGTTGGTCACCAGGGCTCTGGCTATCGCCACTCTCTGTCTTTGACCACCCGAAAGTTCATTGGGTCGATGAGTGGCCCAGTCGAGCAGGTCTACCTGTGTGAGTGCTTTTTCAGCCATTTCGCGACGGCTTCCACTGTCGATTCCGCTGTAAATCAGGGGCAGTTCGACATTGTGCAATGCGTTGGCACGAGGCAGGAGATTAAAAGTCTGGAAAACGAACCCGATCTCCTTGTTGCGGATCCTCGCCAGCTCATTGTCGTTCATAGCGGAAACATCGACATCGTTAAGAAAATACTCACCCCTGGTGGGAGTATCAAGGCAACCTATCAGGTTCATCAAGGTCGATTTACCTGATCCTGATGGCCCCATGATGGCGACATATTCACCTTCTTCGATCTGAACATCGACACCCTTGAGGGCGTGGAGTTCCTGGGTACCCATAACATAGGTTTTCCACAGATTTTTAGTTTCAATCATACTTTAATCACTCTATCTCTTTTTTACCGGATCGCCATGTTCGAGTTCCCTGAGAGCGCTGTAGGGCCCGCTGATCACTTCCTGGCCGACTTTAAGCCCTGATACGATCTGGATATTGGTGCGGTCCTGAATGCCCAGTTCGACCTGTTGAAAATGAGCTGTTCCATCGTCATAAAGATATACACCCTCATAAAGCTCGGTCTTGGAATCGTCAGATTCGTCATTTTTCCTGTCCTGTCCGGGAAGCTGATCGACTGCGACAATCGCCTGGATCGGGAGGTATTTGGAATCGTACACACGGCCGGTTATAATATCGACTTCAGCTGTCAGATTGGGCTTGATATGCTTGTATTTTTCGAGTAGTTCGACTTTGACCAGAAAATCCGTAATCTGTTCAGAAAAGCTCTGTCCGGAGACCTGCGCCGATGAGCCTATCGAGGTAACAATTCCGGCAAATGTCGTATCCGGGAAAGCATCGATTGCAACCTCGGCTTCCTGTCCGATTTCGAGATTCTTGATATCGGTCTCATCGACACGAACCTCGACTTCCAGAACGGACATATCCGCCACGGTCATAATAATCGCTCCGGGCACATTGGGAGAAGCGATCATGGTCCGTTCGCCGACTTCATAATTTAAATCCGTCACCACTCCATCGATCGGAGAAACGATCTCGGTTTTTTCGAAATAGTCGAGCGCCTGGCTGAGGGCGATTTCAGCCTTATTGACAGCCTGCCGGGTGGTCTCAACAGAGGCTTTGGCGGAATTGTACTGGTCCTTTATGGAGATCAGTTCCTCTTCCGAGGACGATCCCTTGCTGTACAGGTCTTTTGCCAGTTCGTACTTGAACTCCCAGTATTCGAGGTTAGATCTGGCCTGCTCCAACTGTGCGCGGGCTGTTTTGAGATCAGCCCGGGCATTGTCGACACTGAATTGATACGAGGTCTGCTTGAGACGAACCAGCAGGTCGCCTGCTTTGACAGAGTCGCCTTCTTCGACCGGGATTTCCACTATGATCTCGTAGATTTCGGCCTGGATGTTGACCTCGGCCTGCGGTTTGACACGGCCTGTCGCATTGACCTTGGCCACGATATCACCGGTTTCGACCTCCGTTGTAGTGACATAGACGCTGTCATCACCACCCCGGCCACAGATAAGAAGCAGGACAATAATTAATACCAGGATTGTACCGATTATAATTAACAGCCGTCGACGGCCTCTTTTTTTGGTTCGCTGGCTCGCTTTAGATTTGATATCGGCCACAGTTGCCCCCTAAAACGGGTCCACCCCCATCGCTTTTTCAAGCGATGCGACAGCCAGGTTGAGGTCGAATTCTGATTCAATGACGTCTCTTTCGGCAGTTTTCAAGGACACCTCGGCATCGAGAAGATCAAGGATTGTGGCCGCTCCCAGAGAGTATTTTTCATTGGCAAGTTTGTAATCTTCCCGGGCTGAGGCGAGCTTGTCGTTGGAGACTTCCAAAGAGAGTTGAGCCTTTTCGTATTCGAGATATGCCTCGGTTATTTCAAGCTGGAGACCGTTGCGATAGTTGTGGTAATTGAAACGGTCGGTGTTGTAGCTCGCTTTGGCATCCGAGACCTGTCTTTTGGTTATAAACTGGTCGAAGATATTCAAACTTAATGTCAACCCATAGCGATAGGTGTGATTTTCATTAAAAAAGGTTCCCAGATCGAATTCCTCGGCATTAAACCAACTGGCCGAGTAGGAGGCTTCCAGGCTGGGCAGAAATCCCCCCCAGGCTGAGCGGACGCTGTGTTTGGATGACACCATGGATTTTTGATAGGCGTGGAGCTTGGGATTATTTTTTAAGGCGAAATCGACTGAACCTTCAAGCGTGTAGTGTACATTGCGTTTTGTAACAGTAGAGTCAACCCGGTACCTGCGGGAAATATCTTCTCCGACAGCATAGTTAAGCTGGGCCGAAGACACTTTGAAGCTGTTTTCGGCGCTGATCAGGTTCAACTGCGCCTCACCATGGGAGACCCTGGCCTTGAGGACATCCGACAACGCGGCCGAACCGAGCTCATAGCGAGTTTCGGTGATTCGCAATTGCTCCTCGGAACGCTCCAGCGCTTTACGTTGAACGTCGGTGAGCTTCATCGCCCTCAGAACAGCAAAATAGTTGACTTTGATATTGTAAACGGTATTCAAGACCTGGTTGCTGTAGCTCATTTTTGCGGCTTCTTTGTTAGCCTTGTTGGACTTCAGACTGAAATAATCGGAAAAACCATTGAACAGGTTTTGAGACAAAGTCAGTGACTGCCCCCAGCTGTCGTTTACATAAATAGGCACAGTCGCAAATGAATCCGGTGCTACCTCGACATCCACATAATAACCCGGAAACGGATTGGATCGATAATTATAATCCGAACTGACTCTAATTGAAGGAAGGAATGCGCCATAGGATGTCCACATCGAGTTACCCGCGCGGTCCAGAGTGGCTTTCGACTGCACCAGCGAGGGGTCGTTATTCAATCCCTTTTCGATGCATTCCTCCAGAGTCAGAAGCGGTAGATCTTCTGAAGTCGCTGGAACTGCGGTGATGAGTTGCATTAACAATATCGAGAAAATTGCACCCGAGATTTTCTTTAAAATTCCGATGCTCATCGGTTCCTCCTCTGAATCACGAATATCAGACTCCGCCCGGAAAGCAGGTTCTCTTGAAAATTTTTATGGGCAGAGCCCGCAAGCTGAATTCAAATTCATATTCTGTTGAAACCACGTTTCACACTATTTACATCCGTTAACAGAATAAATTCATAAAACGGATCAGAATTAAATTGACGTAAGTTACACTAAAATGTTTCAAAAATCAACCAGATCAACGACTTTGCTGAAACCTCATAAATATTAGAACAAATTTATGGGGATATGTTGCAGAATTTAAATAATTGACAGCTTAATTTTATTGTGCCAGGTTTTCCATGCTGATGGATGATACAAGCGCATGCAAAGTCCACCACATCAGAGTAAGGGGAATCAACCAGACAGCTGTTTTTGCTTTTGAGTGCTTATATAGAACTGACAGACCGGTGATGATCACTATAATAACCCAGATTTGAAACAACTCGAAATTGCTGAGCCAATTATAAATGAAGGTTCCCTGCAGATCGGACGACAACAGGACATTCAGAGAAAACGAGATGTCGAAGGCCTTCCCCCCGACCAACACAAACAGAGTTTGAATGATAAGCCTTGGTACCATGACCATGTAAGAAAACGAGACTACGTTCATAACCTCCCTGAATTTAGCCTTGCCCCCCATAATCAGATTCTCAAAAAACATGTATATTCCCGCACTAACAAGGAAAGTTATAATTGCAACTACAGGAGTGAAAATCATGGTGAAAATAATGACTGCTAGCTTTAAGGTCTCGCTATCGAGATTTAGTGAGCGAAAGTTTTCCGGTAATTGCGATGGATCGTCGGTGTATGAGCTCAAAATAACGATAGATGAAAGAATAAGTATTATACTGTAGATCAAAAACGGCCAGACCCAGGCATGACCGGCTGGAATGATTTTTTTGAATGTTTGGGAGGGTCTGATTAATATTTCATACAGGTAACGAAATTCAAAACCGGGTCTTTCCGGTTCGACATATGATTCGCTTTCAAATTCCGGATACTTTTCAGGATAGTTTTCCATCTGCCTTTCCGTAGTTTACCTATCTATATACTTATATCACAGAAAGTCAATAAAAAAGGAGGCCGATAGTCGACCTCCTGTATTCTGAAACAGTTGTATTTAAATTAGAACTTGAACACACCCGCACCGGCCAGAACCAGCGAAACCATAGCCATAAGCTTGATCAGTATGTTCATCGACGGACCGGAGGTGTCTTTGAAAGGATCGCCGACAGTATCTCCGACCACGGCCGCTTTATGAGCTTCAGAGCCTTTACCGCCATGATGACCTTCTTCGATATACTTTTTGGCGTTATCCCAGGCACCGCCACCGTTGGACATCATCAGAGCCATCAAGACACCGGTCAGGGTTGCACCCGCAAGCAGACCACCCAGTGCAGCCTTACCGAGCGTGAGGCCGACGATAACAGGAACGAATACGGCCAGAAGACCGGGCAGGATCATCTCCTGCAAGGCCCCGGTGGTTGCGATAGCCACACATCGAGGTGAATCCGGCTTGTTCTTGCCTTCCATGATTCCGGGTATCTCTTTGAACTGACGACGGACCTCCTGAACCATTTTGAAAGCGGAACGACCGACCGCAGTCATGGTCAAAGAAGCGATCAAGAACGGTAGAATACCGCCCAGGAACATTCCTACGACTACATTAATATCTTTCAAGTCGATTACATTTACCTGAGCCGCGGCGCAATAAGCCGAGAACAGAGCCAGAGCGGTCAGGGCGGCTGAACCGATTGCAAAACCTTTGCCGATAGCGGCTGTTGTATTGCCGAGAGCGTCGAGCTTGTCTGTAATCGCGCGGACATTTTTGCCAAGCCCTGCCATCTCGGTAATACCTCCGGCATTGTCAGCCACAGGACCGTAGGCATCGACCGACATGGTCACACCGATAGTAGCCAGCATACCGACAGCCGAGATACCGATGCCATAGAGACCGGCCAGGTTGTAGCCGATATAAACCGCGGCCGCTATAACCACCAGAGGCAGAGCGACTGATTCCATCCCGACTGCCAGGCCGGTGATGATATTAGTTGCCGGACCGGTTTCAGAGGCCTTAGCGATTTTGCGGATCGGCTTGGCGGCAGTATAATACTCAGTCAACAATCCGAGTATGATACCACACAAATTACCTGCCAGAACAGCCCAGAAAATATTTGTACTTAAATCCAGCCTGTCGACGATTATATAGGTCGCAACGAGCATAATCAATGCGCCGACATAGGTCACGATACGAAGTGTTGCCGCCGGATTCATTTTAGAGAAAAGCCTGACCGAGAGCACACCCAGCATAGACGCCACGATTCCTGCCATCACGACCAGCAGTGGCAACGCCATCAGATTCATGCTGCTACCGGTATTGCTGAGGTACGTAGCCGCACCTGAAGCACCCAGCGCGATTGTGGCGATCACAGAACCGACGTAGGACTCGAACAGGTCGGCGCCCATACCGGCCACATCACCGACATTGTCACCTACGTTATCGGCTATAACCGCCGGATTACGGGGATCGTCTTCGGGAATACCGGCTTCAACTTTACCGACCAGGTCAGCACCGACATCGGCACACTTGGTGAAAATACCACCGCCGACACGAGCGAAAAGCGCGATCGAGGAGGCGCCCATTCCAAATCCGGTAATTGCCGGAACCGTCTCCGGTTTGCCCCAGATGTAGAAGAACACGCCCAGGCCGAGAAGGCCTAAAGCGGCCACAGACATCCCCATCACCGCACCGCCCGAAAAAGCGATCGTGAGAGCGGAAGCCTGACCTTTTTCGGAAGCGGCGTTAGCGGTTCTGACATTAGCCAGCGTGGCCGAATTCATGCCAAAGTAACCTGCCAGCATGGAAAGAAACGCACCTGAAATAAATGCCACAGCAGTTTGCCATGAAACGAATACTGCCAGAAGGATAACCACCACGATGATAAATATCAACAGGATGGAGTATTCC
>WJMC01000182.1 GCA_014728145.1 Candidatus Zixiibacteriota bacterium
GAGGGTTCCCTGGGACTGCTTTCCACCGATGAGACCCTTTACCAGGATGTAAAGAAGATGGTTCGTTCCCTGGAAGATATCATCGTCGATATCCGCCACAATCCAAAAAAATACCTCAACGTCGAAGTCGAGGTATTTTAAAACAGAAGACTTTTCAAGATTTATCAGCAATCGGGCGCGCCGTCATCATCGGGATCGCAGGGCGACGCTCCGCCTGAGAAGGCGTAATTGATGACATACACCGCGTCGGAGACATCCACCGCTGTATCGCAATTGGTATCCGCAGATATCAACGGGTCCGGTGCCGGTCCACCCCCGAAAGCATAATTGATCACAAACACCGCATCGGAAACATTAATCAGCATATCGTCATTGGCATCGCCACAAACATAGCCGGGGCTGTTGACCGTAAAGCCGTAACTGATATCCGGCGAGGGGGCCGGATCTCTTACGTTTTCCCCTCCGCTGATCTCGGCCGAAACGTAGTACGAGACTTCCGTAAATCCGGGAAACGGGGCAAGTTTTATACCATATATATCGTCACCGGATAGTTCATCCCCATGAAGCCCGTCATCATACATAGTCACTGGAGCAAATCCACTTCCGGGATTGACCATCAGTGTCACCGCAGTTATTGTACTGTCGGATTCGACCTTCGCAGTAATAATCACAGAGTCGACCGGGTCCGGGTTTTCGGGAACGTGGGTAACACCGCTGATATCGATCGCGTAGAGTTCCAGCCGTCCGCCCGGGCTCAGGTCACGTCCCGCGAAAGCGGGATAATCAGGCGCGTAGCGATAGACCTTGAAGATACCATTACCCTGCGGTGGCAGGCTGTCCCCCTGGTGCATCGGGCCGGTTCTGTGGACAGGATTGATGAATTTCCAGACGATTTCCTCCTGGGGAGTAATCTCAGTCAGGATACCGTTGATTCCGGCGCAGATCAGCGTGTTGCCATTGGAAAGACGCTGGGCCGATGATGTTCGCGGAGAGTACATGCTCTCGGGCGGATCGGCGACATATACCCAGGTCTGCTGGCCGGGTTCGAAAGCCTCTCCGGCGACCGGTTCAGCGTAACTGCCGTCGACATCTACCGGAGGCGTAATCGTTTCCACAGTCGAGTAATTTCCGTCGGGGCGGGTTTTTCCGTTCGAGAACAACAGGATATCCCCGGCCCCGTCCAGGCCGTCGGCGATCCAGTGAGCGGCATGCTGATCATAGAATTCCTGATCGTCGTCATCTCCGGCACGATAGACCTGCGGATTCCCCCAGCGGTAGAGGATATCCCCGCCTTTACCGCTGTTGCCTCCAGAATGGCCGGAGGCTTGGGCGGTGGTGGTGCTGTGGTCTATCACCCAGATCTCGCTGATCGTTCGAAAACTGATCACGATCTGGTCGTATTCAGCGTTGTAGGCGATATGATTGGCATGCAACCAGTCGACTTCCCGGCCCTCACGGGTATTGAAATCTATCAGTTCCGGATGATTCTCTACTGAGCCGTAATTAGCTTTGCCGGAGTCGAAATCCTGGATCAGGTGATCGCGGACATACCATTCCCAGACTACCTCGCCACTGTCGAGACCGATCGGCTTGACCTCGATGATTTTTTCCAGGGTGACTTTATCATCTCCCATAAATTGCGGATCTCGACCCTGGGCGATGGCCTCCAGGCTGTCCATGTCGTCATGGGCTAAAATCAGGATATTGCCGTTGGGAAGCTGTTCGATATCGTGATGCTGATCTGCATAGGAATAACTCCAGACCGTATTGCCATCCCAGCTCTGGATCTCAACTCCACCGCCCTGATCGCCCGCTGAAAGAAATGAGACCGCGCGCACGAGCTGGCCGGATTCATTGAGATAGGCGGCCAAACCTGTGGTATGGGAACTCTCCCAGGTATGTACCACCCGGCCGTATATGTCGATTAAATAGATCGTATTCGAAGGTGGCGGAGCGATCAGAGTGTAACCCTCCAGGGAACGGTTGTCGTACTCCAGCAGACCTATTGTAATATCGTCTGCAGATGCAAAAGAAAAAGTCAGGAGAAGCACGACTGCGACTAAAAATAACGCTCTTGTCAGGTGGTTTGATAAGTAATGCATGGCAGTATCCTCTTGCAGGACAACAGAGAAGCATATGTCTGCTGCCAGGGTTAAATTAGATTTGTAATTTCGGCTCACCTAGCGAGACAGTAAGTAAAAAAAACCGGTAAGTATTAGCGGGCGAAATATAACCACTTAAAGCATTAAGTCAAGTTCAATAGTTTAACAGATTAAAATATAATGACCTAAATGTAAAAATGAAGTTCGAGAATTATTGCCGGAAAAGATTCAAGCCGTTGGTCAAACCGCGAGGATTTATACAGGTGGAAAGCAAACTAAGGTGACATATTGTATTTGTATTATTATCCGCACTGTATAAAAGTGTTACATTTTTATCGAATTCTGCCGATAAATTCTTTGACATCTCCTGAAATTTGGTTTTATTCAGGGGACAATGATTAACGGTCGCTGTTTTAAGGGCAAGCGATTAAGCTACGGGTACTTGCTAAGGAGGTTCATACTGCAACTTTTCTTTTTTTAATTCACTTTATCACCTATGAATCTCTGTTTGAAAGAATATTTTGCTTGATGGATAGAACTGCTACACCGCGCTACCTCAGAGAAATATGATTCAACAGAAAAATTTACATGAGGAAAAAATGGACGTAAGCAAACTTTACGTGGGAAATCTTAATTATTCAGTTACCAGCGAACAGCTCAAAGAACTGTTCTCCAATCATGGCGATGTCAAGGATGTTCGAGTTATCGACGGCAAGGGTTTCGGATTTGTCGAGATGAGCAGTGTGGACGAAGCCGAAACTGCCAAGGATGCCTTAAATGGTTCCGAATTCGAGGGTCGTACATTGAGAATCGACGAGGCTCGTCCGCGCCGTGAAAACAACAATCGCAGGGGTGGCGGCGGCGGTTACAACCGCTATTAATTGACTATTCCAAAGATTATATTCACATAATATAATTTTGTTTACAGGGAAGGCTTTTCGAGCCTTCCCTGTTTTATGCAGGTCAGATCTTGCAGGTATAGCTCAGCCCGACAAACAATCCGGCGCGCCATCGATAGAGCAGGGTGTGTTTCCACCGGCAGACGAGTAGATGGCAGGTTGACGACATCGGCTACATCCACAGACGAATCACAGTTGGCATCCCCGCAAAGCAATTGAAAAATAACTCATCCCTCCTCGAATAGCAAAAATTAGTAACATGGTCTATGTTACAAAAATATGGTATCTGATCAAAATTGTAAGGAAATACTTGAGCTTCGATTGAACCCATGTTAAATTGCATTGTTTATATTTATGGAAAACGTATAAATTAAGACAGGGAAACTTGAATCGTGCGAAAATGTTTCTCTGACGTTTGTATAATATTAATAAATTATGTGTTATTATCGTAATTTCTTTGTATATTATGATCCGTCCTAAAGCGAAGCAACCTAATTTGAGATGACTTCGTGGAAATCGGACAGTACAGGTAGTCTTTACTTTTTCAAAACGGGAAGTCACAATGCGAAACAATAGAATCAGCACGGTCATCAAGGCGACCGGGAGCTATATACCCTCACAGGAAATCCCCAACGCGACATTTCTGGACTGGAATTTTTATGACAGGGATGGCACCCTGTTTGATAAATCAAACGAGGAAATAGTCACCAAGCTGGAAGAGATCACAGGTATTATCGAGAGGCGTCATGTCCCCGACGATATGGTCACCTCAGATATCGCCTATCTCTCGGCTCAGGATGCTCTGCAATCTTCGGGCATTGACAAAGAAAGTCTCGACTACCTTATCGTGGCACATAATTTTGGTGATGTGCGTTCGGACAACCGTCGTTCCGATTTCGTACCCAGTCTGGCTTCGCGGGTTAAATGCAAACTCGAGATCGAAAACCCGAAAACGGTAGCGTACGATCTCCCGTTTGGGTGTCCCGGATGGCTCCAGGCGGTGATCCAGGCCGATTATTTCATCAAGTCAGGTGACGCCAAACGCGCCCTGATAATCGGTGCCGAGACTCTTTCACGGGTCTCCGATCCCCATGACCGCGACAGCATGATCTACGCCGACGGCGCCGGGGCCGCAATTCTTGAGGGAGTCGCGGGAGATACCGATGTCGGTATCCTCTCCCATTCAGTCAGATCCGATACTATAAAACATGCCTATATGCTCCGCATGGACAAATCCTACAACTCCCAGAACGGCAACAGTGATCTGTATCTCAAGATGGACGGCCATAAGCTGTACCAGTACGCAATCAAAACGGTTCCCGAAGTGGTCAAAGAGAGCCTCGACAAGGTAGACATGAAAGTAACCGACATCTCCAAGATCCTGATTCACCAGGCCAACGCCAAGATGGATGAGGCTATCCTCAAGCGTATATATAAAAGATACGGCAACAGCAACGCCCCGATGTATATCATGCCGATGATCATCTCGCGTCTTGGCAACAGTTCGGTGGCAACACTGCCCACCCTCCTTGATATGATGACCAAGGGCAAACTGGCCGACCACGAAGTTCACAGTGGCGATAATATCGTGTTTGCCTCGGTCGGGGCCGGGATGAACATCAACGCTATGGTATACCGCACCCCGTAAGATACTAATTTTATTGCGCAGGCATCTTTATATATAATATATATACTCTTGTACACAAGACAACCTCCCTTAATACAAACAAATTTTTTTGTTAATACTGATTGCGCCCGGGTGACCGATTTCCTAAATTGAGGTGTCGAATGAGTTCAATGCCGGGGGGCAGGAATCGTAATCCCAACCATAATACTAAGTTATGGCTTCTAAACAAGGACGACAGGAGGTGTCTATGGCTGAAGAACCAGTTGGATGCGCTCGGCCGACCGGTACGGTTATCGGTGAGGCGGCATCGAAAGAGAAACCACAAGAGGAAACAAACAGTCAAGGAGAGAAGAATATGGTCACAGCAAAAGTGGGGAGCAAAGCTCCCGATTTTGAAGCTCCGGCCTACCACAAGGGCAAATTCATCAATGTAAAACTGTCCGATTACCTGGGCAAATGGGTGCTGATCTGTTTTTATCCCGGTGATTTCACATTCGTCTGACCGACGGAATTGTCGGCGGTCGCCGGCAAGCTGGATGAATTCAAAAAGCTGGGTGTGGAAATTTTGTCGATCTCTACCGACAGCACATTTACTCATAAGATCTGGGATGAGACCGAACTCTCCAAGATGACTAAAGATGGTATCCCCTGGCCGATGGTGGCCGACGGATCCGGGAACCTGGGCAAAGTCTACGGTGTCTACGATGAAGCCAACGGGGTGGATATCCGCGGGCGGTTTCTGATCGATCCGGACGGTGTAATTCAGGCCATGGAGGTACTGACGCCTCCTGTGGGTCGCAAGGTGGATGAATCCATTCGACAGGTTCAAGCTTTCCAGCATGTCCGCAAGACCAAGGGCGCTGAGGCCTGTCCGGCCGGATGGGAACCCGGCAAGCAGAC
>WJMC01000183.1 GCA_014728145.1 Candidatus Zixiibacteriota bacterium
ATCGTCCCCGCCATAAAGACCAAGCCGCGAAACTGCCCCCCATGTTCCCCGGCTCGCCAATGAGAAGAATCAGTGCGCGGGTCCCACCCTGATAAATGCAGTGACCGGAATTGCCGATTCCCTGTCGGAACTCGAATAATCTACTCGGCTTGAAATATGCGAGTTCATGTTTGAGGTAACTTAAAATCACCCCTGCAAGAGTAATCATCGCCTGATATAATTAATGGTTGAGAATAAAAGAATAAAGTTGCGCATTTATGAACATTGTGCTTTATAACGCAAAAATCAATGCCGGGCTGAACATGGTTCAGCCCGGCAGATAATTACGATTATCCCGCAACCTGTTCTTTGAGCTGATAGCGCCGGTACATCCGGGCATAGAGTCGATTGCTTTCCACGAGTTTCTGGTGATCACCGCAATCGACCACCCGTCCATCTTCGAGAACATAGATCCTGTCGGCCTGTTCGAGTGTATCCGGTCGATGAGTGATCAAAATCGTGGTCAACTCCGGCATGACCTCATCCATCCTCGCCCACAGCGCAGCCTCGGTTGAGGAATCCAGAGCCGAAGTGCAATCATCCAAAATCAGTATCTTCGGCCTGCCGACCAGGGCCCGTGCCAAAGCCAGCCTCTGTTTCTGCCCGCCGGAGATCGACATCCCGCGCGTACCGATCATAGTCTCGAGCCCGTCGGGGAAAGTTTCGACTTCACCTTTGAGCTGTGAGACTTCCAGAGCCCATTCGATCAGATCGGAATCGATATCCTCGCGACCGAACAGGATATTGTTTCGGATCGTATCCGAGAAAAGCACTGGTTCCTGTGGCACATAGCCGATCAAACGTCGCAGGTTCGCCAGGCGGTACTTCTTCAGATCATGGCCGTCGAGGGAGATCATACCTCCAGTCGGATCGACCAGCCTGGGTATCAGGTTGACAAGCCAGCTCTTGCCCGCGCCGACCTTGCCGACTAATGCGACAGTGCTACCGGCGGGGATCTCCAGGTCGACATTATCCAGGATACGGCTCGAGTTACCGTTAAAGCCGAAACTGACCTTCTCGAACCGCAAGCCCTGCTCGATTTTGTCCACAGACAGCCGACTGCCGTTCTCGGTGACGACCGGGGGAACCTTCTCAAGTTCCTGCAGACGGTCGATCGAGACCGCCGACTGGCGCGATTTGACCAGAAACTGCCCGATATCGAACATCGGAAACACCAGGTAAACCGTATAGTAAACAAAGGCCACCAGTTTGCCAACGCTCAAACCGGCATTGATCACCATCAGGCCACCTGCCAAGACCACAATCACTACTCCGAACTGCCAGATGTAGTTGTAGAGCGAATCGATCACCGTGGAGGTCTTGATGGCGGCGATTTCGGCCTCGCGCCGATCCTGCAAAGCCTCTTCGAATTTGGCTTTCTGCGACTTCTCGCGCACATAGGATTTGACCACCCGGATACCTGAGAAACAAGCTTCCATGGTATCATTGAAATTCGATATCCGGCTCTGCAGATGATCGTATCTCTTCTCCAGAAGCGATGCGCTTTTGAAAAATATGATGATCAAAATCGGCAAAGGACCGGCCGTGTAGAGTGTCAGAATCGGGTCGATCATCACCATCATGCTCAAAGTGAAACTCACCATCAGAAGAGCTTCGTAGAGCCGAAATATTCCCGAACAGGCAAACCAGGCCAGTTTCTGTTCGACATCGTCGGTCATACGGGTCACCAGATCACCGGTCCTGAAACGATTGAAGAAATCCGGTCCCTTCTTGGTGATACCGTCGAATGCTTTCTGACGGAATGCCCAGTCCAGACGCATGTTCATCCAGGCCCGATGGCTCTGCACAAAAGCATACAGTAAACTGGCGATTATTCCCAGCAGTATCAGAGTCAGTGCCAGGGAAGCGATAACTGTCAGCCCCCATGACTGGCCCAGACCAATCAGCCATTTTGCCGCCGGATTGCCAGGGATATTGCCGGTCTTGACATAATCTACCCCGAATTCCACCAGGCGCGGGATCGAGACCTGAAAGGCAATCTGGATCGGCGTCAGAATCAACAGTACTGACAGCACATATTTGTAGGGCCGGTAATACTGCCAGAACCATTTTATTTTATCCAACATCTTTAATTACTCCATTATCAGCATGTTTAAACTGCAGATGGAACAACTTGGCGTAGTAACCATCCGCCAGGATCAAATCGGTATGAGTACCGCGCTCGATGATTTCGCCCCGCCGGATCACCAGGATCTGGTCGACATCCAGGATCGTGGAGAGCCGATGAGCGATCACAAGCGATGTCCGTCCAGCCATAAGCGTTTTCAGCGACTGCTGAATCAACTGCTCGGTTTCCGGATCGACGGAGCTGGTGGCTTCATCCAGAAGCAATATCTCCGGATCGGTCACCAGCGCCCGGGCAAACGACAGAAGCTGTCTTTCGCCCCGGCTGAAATTGGCACCCTTCTCCGACACCTCGGTTTTATAGCCGTTCGGCAGATTTTTGATTATGCTGTCGGCTCCGACCACGCGGGTGGCGGAGACGATACGCTCGTCGGTGATCTCCTCTGCTTCGAGTGCGATATTTTCGCGCACGTCGCAGGGGAAGAGATGGATATCCTGCAGAACCAGGGCGAATTTCCGTCTCAAATCGGCAATCCTCAGGTCGCGGATATCAATCCCGTCAACCGTTATCCGGCCTTTCTGGGGATCGTAGAACCTCAGAAGAAGCGAGATCACAGTAGTCTTTCCTCCTCCGGTCACTCCGGCTAAAGCCAGGCTTTTACCCTTTTTGAGTTCAAAGGAAACATCTTTCAGAGCCCAGTTATCGTCATTTTTGTATGAAAACCAGACGTTTTCGAAACGAATTGATTCCTTCAAACCCGACCATTCGACCGGATTTTCGGTTTCGTCCAGCCTGTCATCGTTGGACAAAAGGGCGAAAATCCGCTTGGCTCCGGCTACCGCCTTCTGAATATTGGCCAGCTGTTCTGAAGCCCTGAAGACCGGTTCAAAGGATTTCCAGATCAGGATGATAAACATACCGATCGTTCCTACGGTCATCGTGCCGGTCTGGACCCACAGAACCCCGAAGTAGAGCACACAGGCGATCATGACATATTCGAAGAAAAAGATAGTATTGAAGTACAGCACTACCGCGATATTGACGAATCTGTCATGCCGGAACTTCTGCAAATTGGCGTAATCGAGCTTTCGGCGCACATAGTCGCCACGGTTGAAAATCTGGACGATAGACATACCGTGCAAAAATTCCGCCAGGGAAGCTGTCACATACGCCATTCTCTTTCTGACTTCCAGAAACCTCGGAGTGGTTTTCCGCTCAAAAATCAAAGTCAATGTCAAAAAGAGCGGAAACACCAGGCCCAAGATCAATGCCAGCCGCCAGCTGTAGATGAACATTATCGCGTATATTCCAAGCACCATAAACAGGTCGCCGACGATCAGCACGACCGTGTTTGTGAACAGCATCCTGAGCGCTTCTGTGTCGGACTCAATCCGTGCCATCAGCTTTCCGACCGGATTCTTATCGAAAAAGGAGACTTTCAGCGAAAGTATATGGTTGAACAGCTTACGTTTGAGCCGGACCATAATACTCTGTCCAATCGTCTCCAGCTTGATCCTCTGGACGTACTGGAGGATAAGCACTCCGCATTGCATCAGGCCGATAATAACAACAGTCAAAAAAAGACCGTTGATATCATTATTAGCGATATTGACATCGACCGCGCGCTTGAGGAGGACCGGCCATGCCAGAGACATCCCGGTAGCACCAAATAAAAAAACCAAACAGATTATCAGTCCCCGGAAATGCTCTTTCAGAAATGGCAATAGTCTGCCGAACGCCTGTCGCGAGCTGATCTGCTTTTCGCGCGGATCATCTTGATCATATTCATAAATTTCAGTCTGCATTTTATTTCATCCGTCTAAAGTTAATGACCTCTTGCTGTTATCTTTCGCCGACAGGCATAAAAAAACCCGTCGAAAGCTTATTCGACGGGCCACGGCAACTATTGTGATTATTTTCACAATATCAATGCGATAGGCCCGCCCTTTCCATTTGATTAAGTGAAATGCTGTAAAAAGTCCGGGTTCTGCTCATGAAATAAAACCTCCTGAATATGCTCGTTTCAATAATATCGCATACTACGTCATATTTCGGCTCGGGTTGCAATATTATTTATTTTTTTTTGAAGTCAAGGTATTTTTCTGCTTGTATTTTGGTTGCTCGCATCATATTCTTGAGGTCAATATATAAATACGCTCTTTATATAGAGTATGTGATCTTCTTTGGCGACACAAAATTGACTGACTGATTCTGTCAGTCTACTGTATTATACTGTCATTATGACTGAAACTGAACGAGAATACAAACGGGAAATCGACAGGCTCTACAAGCAGCTCTATATTCTTTCGGACGAATTCGAGCGGCTTACGCTGATGGCTGAAGAAGAACCGGAAAAGTTAAAAAAACTGCATTTTAAGGCCTATACTCTGCGCGAAAAGATATTGTCCGAGTGGCTCGAACTGAAAAGCAGACTGGATGACTGAAGTGACAGCCGGCTGTCTCAATACAATATAAGTCTGTCCGGCTCAGTTCATCTTGCGGGCGTTCAGAAGGAAACTCATCGGGAGTTTCTGTTCGCCTTCGAGGAATTTGTAAGTTCCGGAGATATCGTGGGGGTATTCTGAAAACTCGGTGATCACAAAACAATTACTGATTGTACTGTTAAGTATATTTGATAATTTTTGGGTATAAGAGTAGTTCAGGCTACTTTCAAATTCTTCATCTCCGACAACGATTTTCCCGCTGTCATCGACGAAGGCATCGTCCTCGAAGTAAGAATAACTTAGCTTCTGAGGTTGATTCGGATCGTAGCTCTCCTCCTCCTCGGCCGCAAACATATACAGCACCGGATGGACTTCATAAACCATCAGGACACCGTTGTTTTTCAGCAAACGCGAGGCGACATTGAAAAACCGGTCCAGGTCAGGAAGCCATGCCAGCGTGCCTGCGGATACATAGACAAGGTCGAAACTGCCGTTGTATTCCGCGGATATATCGTAGACATCGGAGCGCACGAAATGACAGTCCTGGCCGGCGACACGGTTCAAGTCGATCGCGGTTTTGATGGCTTCGTCGGAGATGTCGAACCCAACCGCTTTATCAGCGCCGAGGTTGACCAGCGAAATCGTCTCCTGCCCGATATTGCAACAGAGCTGGGCCACATACTTTCCGCTCAATCCTATCTTGCGCAGTTTTGCTGTGGCCAGATTATCGAGTACAGAATAATTTGGTTGCCTGAAACTGGCGCGCAGATTTTTGCTCAGAAGTTGTCTCGAAATCGGAGTCACTTTGTTCCAGGCCCTCCGATTTGTGCTGGTAACAGCTTTTATATTCACGATGCATTCCTCCCGAAACTCGTCATCCAGAGGCACGGATTCGGAGTTTACAAGAAAAGTATCGGACATTTACAAAGGGGGTATTAGCGTTTAAGCTGAGCGAATATTGTACAATATTTATGGTTATTATGATCTATTACATATTCCGACCTGAAGCCGTAAAGACCTGCGCAATCACGGCCACGAGGGCATTCTCCACCCGTAAGATCCAGGGACCCATACGGATAAGCTGAAATCCCTGCGTTTGCATCAGCTCCAGTTCAAACGGCACCCAGCCCCCTTCCGGACCGATTGATGCTATCACCCTCGAGGGCAACGGCTTGAGAGAATCACACAATTGTTTCGGAACTTCCGGGTGAGGGCACAGGCAAAGGGGGTTATCCTTTTGAGCGCTTTCGATTTCCGGCAGTAAATCCTCAAAAAAGGGGCGGAAGCGGTGATGAATCGACACTTCCGGCAGACGGGTGAAGCCCCCCTGGCTGAGTCCCTCGATCAAAAAGCGCGTATAGTTCTGTTTTTCCAATAAGGGTGAATCGAAATAGCTTTTTTCGACCCGGTTGGCCCGAATTAAGTAGAGCTTTCTGACCGCCATAGAGGCTGAGGTCTGAAGCACTTTCTTTAGTGTCTGGGGACGTGGAAGGGCACAGATTATATCAATTTCCGGTTTTTGTAAGTTAACCGGACGGCTGTTTTTAAAATCGCAGTAGAGTTCAACTGCGGTCCTGTCGACCTGCCTGATTTCTGCGGTTGCCGACGGACCGTTGACCAGCCCGGCCGAAAGTTTATCGCCTGCCTTTAATTTTAATATCCGGTGGATATGTTCGGCACGGCTGTCTGTCAGGCGGTAGAGGTTGTCTGCACAGAGGTCGGCTTCGGTCAAAATTACAAGATTCATAGCATACCACTTAGATGTTCAAATTTCAGAATATCCTCATTTTCGATCATCTCTTGCCACATGAGATACTATAATATATAGTAAGAAGAAACAGAAGCTATAAACCGGGAATTTCAATATGCGTGTGGTAATTATAATTTTGAGTGTACTTTTAAGCTACGTTCTTTCTGCCGGCGCGGTTATGGATGCGGAAAGCCTGCGACAGGCCAAAGATCTCGCCAGTTCCGAGGGTAAGCCGATACTGCTGGAATTCATGCGGGAAGATTGCAAGCATTGCGCCAAAGCCCGTCGCGAAGCTCACGAAGTACCTGAAGTCAGCCAGGCTCTCGACCGGGCGGTTCACTACATGATCAATGTGCTCGAAGGCGAAGGCGGTGAACTAAAACAGAGATATGATATAGGCGACACTTACCCGGTTTTTGTGCTGACCGATTCCGAAGGCGACGTGATCAGCCGCTGGACCGGCTATTCCGGTTCAGCAGATTTCGTACGGCGCTTTAACTCGGCCATGAATGATTTAACTACTGTGCGCCAGAGAATTGAAGCATTCGAAGCATCACCGTCATACTCACAAGCGATCTTTTTGGCCAGGTATTTTACAGATACCGGCGATCACCCGCAGGCGGTCAAGTACTTCCGGGAGGCTCAGAAACTCAATCCAGCCAGTTCCGGACGCCATCGCTTCGATATTTTCATGAATTCCGCCAACGCGGTCTGGAAAGAACAATGGGATTTCGCTTATGTTTACCCGCCGGCGGACTCGATCATGCTGGCAGAACAGATCAACCTTCGCGAGGTCCTGCGCGTGGCAACTCTGATCAGCCGTCTCACCCGAAAATTCGATCGTACCGACAGCCTGGCGAAGTATATCGACCTCGCTCTTAAACTGAGCGCGGGGCAGACTGACGCCCGCACAGTGGAATCGCGAACACTGCTTCTGGCAGAGAAAGCCCTTCAGCTCGAGGGCGACACGGCGCGTGCCCTCTCACTCAAGAAGTCGACTCTCGGCAGTAACTGGGGACGCAATCCGAAAGTGATGTATGAGTACGCCAAGTGGTGCCTGGAACGTAAAGTCAACCTCCGGGAGGCGGAGGAAATCACTCAAAAAGTGGTCGATTTTACCCCGGAGGGCGAGTTACGGGCACGTGTGTACAATGTTTTAGCGGATATTCTCATGGAGCGGGGACGCCTCAAGGAGGCGGCCCAGGCAGTCGTAACCGCCATTGAAAACCATCCCGAAAATCCATTCTATGTCGAGAAGCTGGAAGAGCTCCAGGCCGAACTCGACCAGCAAAAATAGTCTTCGTTACTTGAGCTGTTCAATTGCCTCGAGAACCTCTGCCGGTTCAGCCCGCCGGCGATAATCTGAATCGACATATGCATAGCGGATGACACCATCCTGGTCGATCACAAAAGTGGCTGGAATCGGAAGTTCGCCTGAGCTGTCGCTGTTGTAAGCCGAGAGATCGATCATCGAACTCATGATCTCGGATGTTTCTTCGGGCAACTCGAACACGATTTTGTACTTTTTTGCGACCTGATTGCCCAGATCCGAGAGGACATGATATTGCAGGTCGAGTTTTTCCGAGGTCGCGAGCGAACTGTCGGGTTGTTCCGGGCTGACAGCCACCAATTGCGCGCCCAGATCATTAATTTTCGGCAGAAGCTCCTGGTAGGCACGCAGTTCGAGGTTGCAGTACGGGCACCATCCACCCCGATACCAGGTCAGAATCACCGGACCTTCAGCCAGCAGTTTTTCCAGGCTGATGCTGTCGCCGGTGGCATCCGGCAAAATAAACATAACCGCCTGATCCCCCACAGCCAGTGCGCTGTCCTCTATACCGGTCGACCAGACCTCGTCGATTCCACGCTGGAAAGCGTCGGCCACCTCCGGAGGGGCCTGCTCGATGAACTGCTCTTTGCGGGCCTCGAGCTTGCCTTTTAAAGATTGCTCTTGATTCTCATCGATCAGAGGCTTTTCGGCTGTCCCCGTCGATTCGTCTGCCGGTTTGCTTTCCGAGGTCTCCTGTTTGCCGGATTCACAGCTCTGGGCAAATAAAAGCGCGGCCGTGACTATAAATAAACCCAGCCCGACCGAGGTTAACATGACTTTCAGATCTCGTAAGCTCATAGTTATATCCCCCTGATATTATCAGATAAATTATCGTTAACGCGATGATTGATTCAAAAAATTTATAAGAGCGTCCTGGAAAAATTCGAACGCTTCCAGATGCGGGATATGTCCAACCCCATGCATTTCAATCAGGGTACAGTCCGGGATGGCGGCGGCGGTTTTTTCGCCCAGTTCGGGATACTGTCCGAGGGTGGCCAGGACCTCAGGAGTAACCTGCCCGCGTCCCAGCGTGGTACGATCCTCCTGTCCGATTATCAGCAAAGTCGGAACAGTCAGATTCGGAAACTCATACAGAACCGGCTGGGAATAGACCATCTCAAAGGTCTTGGCAGAGACCCATGCCAGGCGCGGGTATTCACCGCTTAAAGTCCAGCGGTAATGCACCTGGACATATTCCTCGTACTTGTCCTCCCATTTGACATAGTAAGTCTTGTGGTAGTCGCGAATACCTTTCTCGGTATAACCGAGAATGTTTTCGTAAGCTGAATGAACGCTGGTATAGGGAACCTTCAGACGATAATCTTCCAGCCCGATCGGATTCTCCAGGACCAGTCGTTTTGTCGTCTGCGGGTACATCAGGGCAAACCTGGTCGCCAGCATCCCTCCCATCGAATGCCCCACCACGGTGACCTGGTCGACATCCAGCTCTTCCAGAAGCTGTTTGGTATTGCGAGCCAGAAGGTGAAAGCTGTACTGGATATCCGGCTTGGAGGATTTGCCGAAGCCGACCTGATCCGGGACGATCACCCGGTAGCCCTGGACGGCAAGGAATTCGATCGTGCGTTTCCAGTAAGCTCCGAAGAAGTTCTTGCCATGTAAAAGCAGGATGTTTTCTCCATTGTATGTACTTATTGGCTGGATATCCATAAAAGCCATGCGCACATCTTCACCCTCCAATGACAGCTCCATAAACTTCACTTCGTAGGGATAATCGTAATTTTCCATGGCAATTCCGAGCGGTTCGGTGTCCTGAGCGATTTTGATTATACCGCTTGAGACACTGGCCGCGCCGGATGTCGCGGCAAATACAACCAGTATAATAAATACATAGATTAGATGTTTCACTATTACTCCTTAAATCAGCGTATTTCGGGACATTTACAATTTGATGTAACAACAGAGAAGCGTTCATGTTCACTCGAATTTAGTTCAATTTGGAATAGGGCTGGGTGGGTAAAAAAACCCGCCCGGAAAAACCGGACGGGTAGTTATAACAATTCAGATTAGACTGAACTTAGATATTGCAATCAAGGTAGCCGTCGCCGTCGACGTCGCACGGAGCGTTGCCGCCGGCAAAGGCATAGTTGATGATATAAACAGCGTCGGAAACGTCAACGCTCTGGTCGCAGTTGGCATCACCGGTAAAGAGCGGATCCGGAGGAGTACCACCGGCGAAGGCGAAGTTGATGATGTAAACAGCGTCGGAAACGTCAGAACTGCTGTCACCATTCGGGTCGCCACAGAGGTTGTTCGGCTCAAAAGCCGGATCCCAGACCATGCCGAGGAACCAGACATAGGTCCACGGAGCGATCCAGAGCTGATCTTCGAGCGGCTGACCCGGATCGTACGGCGGGAAAGCGCCGCGGTAATCGACTACATCGATGTTGCCGGGGTTGGCGGCACAGATATTCGGGCAGTCCACGTCGGTGATACCGGCGGTAGCAGCCGGGGATTCCGGTGAAAGCATCGGATTGAAGATGACCGGCGGGACATAGATGTCAGGCTGACCGCAAATCCAGGCAGGATACGGCGGGCAGTTGACAACCGGAGCCCAGTAATCCGGGTGCTCGGTGCGAGCGACGTCCGGATCGGTCCAGTTCGGAGCATGATTGTCATACATGATCATCGGGTCGATACCGAGATTGTTGTCTCTCCAGGTGGCACAGGCGCCGGGAGCGACATTGCCCATCATGATCTCGCCCAGCTGAGGATCGATCGGGCTGTAGGTATCAGGCTTTTCTTCCCAGCTGAAATCGTCGATAGTGTTGGCCTCGCCACCTTTGTAGAAGTAGTTGCCTTCAAAGGTCAGACGGCAGTCGCCTTCGACGCGGGAACGGGAATCTTCCGGAGAATTGGTCGGTCCTTCGATGTCTTCAACGCGGACGAAGTCCTTGTAGTGCTCGACAAAGATGCTGTTCAGGAAGTGGGCGCCAGCGTTGTCACGAAGACGGATACCGCGCTGATTCTGGTCAATACCAGCACCGATCGAGGTCAGGTTCCAGACAAACGGCTCGGCAAACGGGGTGCCATCTTCAGGAGAAGTACCGCCGTCATGCTCGCCACCGCTGTCGCCACCGCAGACAGGGCTCATGATCATCAGCCAGTACTGATGACAGCCACGGAAACCTTCGTCATAGTCGAAACCATCGTCGCCGTTGAAGGCGGAAACCAGGTACTTGGTGTTGACGTCGCCGCCAAACCATTCGTAACCGTCGTCGTAGTTGTTGAAGACTTCGCAGTACTCAACTGTAGTACCGGCGCCGACACCACCAAAGGTGATTCCGTTGATTTCGTTGGCTTCACCGATCTCGGTACCGCCGTGACGGACTGAGATATAGCGATAGACACCGCTGTTGTCGCAAACGTCCGGAGAAGTATCGCTGCCATACAGGCCTTTCGGATTCTGAGGATCGATACCTTCGATCTGGTTGGTACCGTCGGTAGTGTTGACAGTTGCCATACCAAGAATCAACAGACCGCCCCAGGTAAAGTTTTCGCAGAAATCCATATCGGTCGGATCGTCGACATTGTCGACAGTGCCGGTCATGATGATCGGATAGTTGCGGGTACCATTGGCGAAGATCTGACCTCCGCGGGCGCAGATCAGGGCCTTGGAATCTTCAGCGATTCCCGCCTCACCCTTGATAACGGTACCGGAATCGATATTGAGGACACAACCGGAATCCACAAAGACCAGCTCTTTGAGGATATAGACGTTGTCGTTTGTCATGTTGTAGGTCTGGTTGGTGGCCAGGCTGATGTCGGCGTCAAAAACGTCAACAGTCGGCTTGCCGGCTTCGGTCGTGAGACCGTTGGCAAACAGCATGGCCGGAATCACCATAATAGCAAGAAGCAACATAAAGGTGCGCTTCACAGTGAACCTCCTAAGTTAGTAACCTTGACTCATACCCAAATTCATAGTTAAACTTGAGCAACTTTTCCATTAATTTTAAAACCACTCTAAGAAAAAGAAAGTAAACCACACTCGAAAAAGAGATAAGTAAAAGCAAAGGGTAATTTGGTATATTTATTAGAAGAATTCCTCCTTTCAACGTTATGTCATTGAGATTGTATAAGTGTCATAACCTGCGTTTTTAAACACCCTTTTAAGTGAAACACAACTGTTTTTCCTCCTCAGTACACCGGCCAATTTAGTCTCAATTTTTAAACTAAAATTAAGTAATTATTAGATTTTGGTTATTTAAGAGGATCTCGTCTTGGAGGCGGGAACAGAATTTTTTGAGGAATTTCACAGACAAATAAACCTCTCACCTCACACTAATATTCTTCTAATACTTGTTTCAATTAATAGTGATAGAATAGTGTAACTGAATGTTGACTATGAAAGGGTGCAATGGCTAAGGAACATATTCTGGTGGTCGAGGATGAAGAGGATATCCTCGAGCTGATGAAATTCAACCTGATGAAAGAGGGTTACCATGTTTCCACCGCCGTGACAGGTGAAAAAGCCCTGCAGGCGGTCACGAAAAATCCTCCCGACCTTATTATTCTCGACCTGATGCTTCCCGACGCGGACGGCTTCGAAGTCTGTCGTCGGCTCAAGAATCAGCCCGATACCAAGCATATCCCGATCGCCATGGTGACAGCCAAAAGCGAGGAGTCGGATATCGTGGCCGGGCTCGAAATCGGGGCCGATGATTATATCACCAAGCCGTTCAGTCCGAAAGTCTTAGTCGCCAGGATCAGGGCGATCTTCCGGCGTATGGGGCAGGAGCCGGTCGATGAAAACAGCATCATCAAAATTCACGACCTGGTGATCCACCCAGGCCGTCATCAAGTCCAGGTTAATGGCCAGCCGGTCAGCCTGACTTCCTCTGAATTCAGGCTTCTGCATCTCCTGGCCAGCCGACCCGGATGGGTGTTCTCGCGTTACCAGATTCTGGATATGCTGCATGGTAAGGATTGCCCAATCACCGATCGCTCAGTCGATGTGCAGATTGTCGGCCTGCGTAAAAAGCTCAATGGGGCCTCGCAATATATAGAAACCGTGAGAGGTGTCGGCTACCGCTTCCGCGAATAGAAGACTCATCCGCCGTTTCTCTATGAAACAAACCATGAGCAGATTATCATGATATCGACATTAATGTAATTCTATTTTTATGCTAACAATGCTCTAACAGACGTGCTATATATCGGCTTTTGTTTTACGCGGGGATGGGAAATGGATTTGATAGCATCGATTTCATATAGATGTGAGAGCGCACCTGGCGTTCTTTGGCAGACCGCCTGCCATAACAAAGTTAGCAATGTATCCACACTATAAATAATAAACTCGGGATCTATTAACGGAGGATCGTATGCAGATTATTAAGAGCAGAAACAACATTTTCATCAAGACAGTGTTAACATTGTTTATACTAACAATGTTAATTGTCCCGGAGACGCTTTTGGCCCAGGGTTCAAAAAGCGGAAAGATTGCCGGAAGGATTGTCGACCAGCAGAACGGCGAGGAAATCCCCGGTGCCGTGGTTATTATCGAAGGCACAACTATCGGCGATAATACTGATTTTGACGGCAATTACCTCGTCAGGGATATCGAGCCCGGGACTTATAATATAAACATCAAGTGCGTCGGTTATGCCAACGTTATAATTGAAAATGTACAGGTAAAACCGAACGAGGTGACCAGGATCGATTACGCGCTGGTTTCCGAAGCCCTGCAGGGCGAGGACCAGGTAATTGAAGCGGAAGTTGTCACCAACACAGATGCGGCTCTGCTCAAACTGCGACAGAAATCAAATTCGGTTTCGGACGCGATCAGTTCCGAGGCTATTTCCAATGTGGGCGCCGGTGACGCGGCCGGTGCGCTCAAAAAGATTACCGGCGGTTCGATCCAGGGTGGCAAGTACCCGGTCATGCGCGGTCTCAGCGAACGCTACAACGAAACCCAGATGAACGGAATCAACCTGCCGACTCCGGATATGGAAAGAAAAGCTGTCCACATGGACATGTTCCCTACCAATCTGCTGGATAATATCGAAGTGATCAAGACCTACTCCCCGGACAAGCCGGGCAGTTTCACCGGGGGCCTGATCAATATCGGCACCAAGAGTTACCCGGAGAGCTTTACATTAAAGGTGTCATCCTCGACTTCTTATAACACCCAGACCACCGGCAAGGAAGGCTTTTTAACCTATTCCGGCGGCGATACCGACTGGCTGGGTGTCGATGACGGTACCCGCAGTACCCCGGAAATCATCGGCGCTTATAATCCCCCGCCGTCAACTGCCGAAGGCAAGTTTTCCAGCGATACCGCTCACTTGATCGAGGAGATGGCGGACGCCTTTGGAGACACCCAGTTTGATTTCGACAATGAGGCCCCGCCTACAAACAACAGCTATTCATTTTCGATTGGTAACCAGAGCAGTCTTTTTGGTAAAGAAGTCGGTTACCTGGCCAGTCTCACCTACAACCGATCCTACTCTTTTTACGATGAAGGCCTGGTATTTCGGAGAAAGATGGTCGGCCAGACACTGACCACCGAGCGTGACCTGATCGACAAACATGGCAGGGAAGAGGCGATCTGGGGCCTGATGCTGGGCGGTTCGATGAAGCTCAATGACAACAATGAAATCGGCATGAATTACATGCGCACCCAGAATGGTGAATCCAAAGCGCGTTATATCCGCGGGAAGGTTCCCTCTCACGCCGACAACAACGACTTCATCTCGCACGACCTGAGCTGGACTGAAAGAACATTGAAGTCTTACCAGATCAACGGTGAGCATTATCTCCCGGGGTTTATGAATTCTGCCACGATTACCTGGAATGGCGGTTACACCTATAACAGCCAGAACGAACCGAACCTGAGGCGTTTTACTTATGAAGCGGGTTACAACAGTGAAACCGGCGACAGCATCTACCAGATCCGGCCCAGCGGTTACCGCGGTCCCACCCGGATTTACCGCGACATGAATGCTGACAATAAATCATTCGATGTGATGGTGGACGTACCTTTTAAAGGTATCAACGAGCTCAGTGGTAAAATGAGTTTCGGTGGCGCTTTCTCGGAAAAAAGCCGCGAATACCGTAAAAACGAGTTTCTGTTCACTACTGGCAGTTATTATCGATTCAATGGCGATCCGGATGAGTTCTTCAATGATGACGAGACCGGACTGCTCGACAGCAATTACAACAGTTTTCAGGACAGATGGCAATTCGGGTTCGGACGTTTTTTCCACAACGCTTCCACCGATCGTCACAATTACGATGCCTCCGAAAAAATCACAGCCTTTTTCTGGATGCTCGACTTCCCGCTCAGCAACAAACTTAAAGCGGTAGGCGGTTTTCGTCTCGAGAACACGGACCTGTGGGTTCAGCCGTTGAACAACAACGAGAACGACCGCGGCGAGGTCAAAGAATCTGATATTTTGTCTTCTGCCAACTTAATCTATGCAATCAATGACGATATGAATATGCGCGGATCTTACAGCCGTACCCTGGCCCGTCCGCATTTCCGCGAGATCGCCCCGGTGGCAACCTACGAGTACGCGTTCAGTTATTACAATATCGGCAATCCGGACCTGGAAAGAACCTTGATCGACAATTACGATCTGCGCTGGGAATGGTTCATGCGCCCGGGTGAAATTTTTGCGGTCAGCGGGTTTTACAAGGATTTCCACAATCCGATCGAACGCGCCCTTCAGCATTCAGAGAACGGTAATATCACCTACCTCAATGTTGACGATGCCAGCGTGGTAGGTGCTGAGTTCGAGTTCCGTCAGAGGCTCGACCGGATTTCCAATGCGCTGAAATGGTTTATGCTGGGAGCTAACCTGACCTTGATCCATTCTGAAATTAAGATTCCGGAAAAACGTTTAAACGAACTGCGTGTATTCGATCCGGACATCGACGACACCCGTCCGCTCCAGGGGCAGTCACCGTATATCATCAATGTCGACCTGACCTACGACAACCCTGAAACCCAGACTGTGG
Source organism: Candidatus Zixiibacteriota bacterium (assembly GCA_014728145.1). NCBI lineage: Bacteria > Pseudomonadati > Candidatus Zixiibacteriota > Candidatus Zixiibacteriota bacterium. The sequence continues at coordinate 15,627 of WJMC01000183.1, forward strand.
CAACTTTGGCCTTCAACACGATCGGCAAGAGATTGTACCAGGTTTCAGGCGGTCAGACCCCGGACGTCTACGAAAAACCGGCCACTATCCTGGATTTCGTCCTGAAGCAGAAGATCTTCTGGGGCTTCGACCTCAAATTCAAGATGACAAATATACTGAATTCGGTTTACCGCAAGGTGTATGACTTCCAGGGTACTGATTACCTGCAGGAAGAGCATCAGACCGGTAAGACCATTTCGTTAGGCTTGAGTTACGAAATATAAATTAATCGATGGCTCCATTACGCGCCGCTTAAGATAGTGTGGAATCCTAAACGGACACCTCTGGAACCATCCCGAGTAAAGCGGAGATCTTAGTTGATTTCCGCTTTTTTATTGCTCTGCTTTTGAGTAGATATCTATTCTTCGGTCTTGGTAAGAGAGGTCGAATAAGGAAAGATGGTGATATCCTGGTACTGGACGTATCGTTTTGAAGTTACCACCATCAAAATAGCATCGGCGACATCGTGAGGCTCGATCATCCGCATTCTCTCTTTAGAATTCTCGTCGATATCCCTGCCCATCGTATTCATGGAGTGCGGAAATATATTTGTTACCCGGATACCGTAGGGTTTGAGTTCAATCTTGAGGCTGTCACCAAAACGGGCCAGGGCGCCCTTGGAGGCGCAGTAGGCGGAAAGATTCTCAAGCCCCAGCTTTGATCCGATCGAGCAGATATTTATTATCTGACCGCCCTTTTGCTTCTTCATCTGCCGGACAGTCTCACGGGTAGACAAAAAAGCTCCCTTAACGCCGACATCGAAGGTGAGTTCAAAATCTGACAGCTCCATCTGATCCACGGCACCATCTTTGAAAACACCGGCGTTATTGACCAGAATATCCAGCGAACCGAATTCTGATACAGCTTTTTTGACCAGTTCGGCAACCTGCTTTCCGTCGCGTATATCGGCCTGAACAGGAAGAACATTCCCGGAAAGGTCCTTTAACTCAGAAAACGCGCTTTCCAGTTCCTTCTCATTTTGTGAGGTCAGGACTACATTGGCCCCCTCCTCCAAAAACCTTCCTGCGATGATTTTACCCAGCCCACGACTCGAACCGGTTACCAATGCGGTTTTGCCTTTCAGGTTGTCTGACATATTAAGCCTCCAGTTCGACTTCCCGGTCGTCAGTAACAGGTTTTTCGAGGATTTCCTCGATATCCTGGCCGGCCTTGCGCTCTTTAACAAGATCCCGTTCGATAGAGGCGTAGGCATTGTGGTTGTGGATCGATTCCTGGTTTTCGGATTCGACCGAGAACCAGTCGATTCTCTTATCCGAAGATATCTTCGTGGTTATATTGCGAACCACATCCTCGACGAAAACCGGGTTATCATAGGCTTTTTCAGTGACATATTTTTCATCCTCGCGCTTCAGAAGCGGGTATATTTCGCAGGAAGCAGAAGACTCTACCAGTTCGATCAGCTCTTCCAGCCAGACCCACTGGTTGGCTCGCACACTGAGGGTGACGATCGAACGCTGGTTGTGCGCTCCCCGTTCGGAGATTTCCTTGGAGCAGGGACACAGTGTCGTAACCGGCACTTTTACTGTGATAGTGGGTTTGATATCGGCTGAACCATTGGCGACCGCCTCGATAGTGCAATCGTAGTCGAGCATCGCGCTCTGCTTCGAAACCGGAGCCTGACGCTCAATAAAGTAAGGAAAAGCCAGCTTGAGATGGGCGTTTTTTGCCTTCAGCTTGTCCTTGATTTCGTTTAAGATAGCATCGATATTGCGCAGATCTATCTCATGGTGATGACGGGTCAGCACCTCCACGAAACGGGACATATGCGTACCCTTGAATTCGCGCGGAAGGTCGACATAGATGTTGACCTGGGCTACGGTATGCTGTAATTGACGGGTCCTGTCACGCAGGGCGATCGGGTATTTCAAATTCTTGATACCTACCCGGTCTATATCGATATTGCGATTGTCGCGTCTATTTTGAACGTCTATCATTTTCTTTATCCTCACTCTCTTTTTGCTACCGCAATGTTGTTCTCAGTCTCAAACAGCTTGACTTTCTGCAATGTTCCGGCGGGCAGGTGATGGTCGAGGACCTCGTAAATCCGTCGGGCAAGATTCTCAGCGGTCGGAATTATTCCGCGTGTGAAATCGACATCGACGTTGAAATTGCGATGGTCGCATTTGTCGACGATCTCCTGTTTGATCACTCGTCCCAGATCCTTGAGATTCATGATCATCCCGGTTTCAGGATCGAGCTCGCCGGTTACGGTCACCTCCAGCGCATAATTGTGACCGTGACCATGCGGATTGGAGCAGGGACCGAAGATCCTGATGTTCTCCTCGTCCGACAGCTTCGGATTGTATAACCTGTGCCCGGCGGTGAAACGGGCCTTTTTCGTTATCTCCAGTTTCATAGTTCTCCTGCCGTCCAATTTACAACATTTCCGGGATTTTGCAAATCCGCATCTAAAACATCACAAATAAGTAGAGTATTAATATCACTGTTATAATCCATGTTGCGGCATAATTGTTCCGAGAGCCTGAATAATCTTTAACTATTGTATCGGAAAGAAAACGAGTTTTGTCAGTTAATTCAATCGGATGGTATCAGCCGAAAAGGCGCAGGTTTTCACCGCTCAACGGAGCGGACTGCTCACAAGCCAGGTACAGAACCGACCTGGCGACATCCTCGGGGCTCAACAACGGCTCCATTCCGGGAGGCGAGGCCTGGCGGAACATATCCGTATCCACACCCGAAGGCGAAACCTGGTTGACTCGGATACCGTACTCGGCCAGTTCCAGGGCCAGGATTTCAGTCAGGCCCCAGAGGCCGTACTTGGAGATATCATAGGAACCGAAACCGGGGAATTTCTGCAAACCGAAACAACCCGACAGAGAGGATATGTTGACAATAGTGGCAGATTCCGCTTTTCTAAGATAATTAATCGCTTCACGGCAGACTAAAAGCGGAGCTTTCAGGTTGAGGTTCATGACACGGTTAAAGACAGCTTCCGAGGTCTCCTCGATTTTTGCCTTCTCAAAAATACCGGCTGAATTGACCAGCGTATCGAGTGAGGCGGTGTGCTCGGAGACGAAATCGAAGAAGGATTCGATCTCCTCCGGGAGGGCTAAATCGACAGCCTTGATGTGCACCACTCCATCAGCACCACTGACCTCCCGCTGTAAATCCTCGAGATCCTCGCGACTGCGAGCGCAACAGAAGACCTCTGCCCCGTGGGCGACGAACAGTTCGACCACGGCCCGACCGATCCCCCTGCTGGCGCCGGTAACCACCGCTTTTTTGTCAAGAAGTTGTTGTTCCACAGCCGTAATTATACAGTGACAAACAGCATACGCAAGAACTTTCGCGATCGCACCCGGTTCCGGGCAGGCCGATTAGCGGTTGACAGCGGGATGTTGATCGCATATTTTTCAGCAAATTATCGACTTCTTCAGAAAGGAAACAATCCATGCGACACGCTTTAATCACGCTTTTAACTATCATCCTTTTGACAACAGTATCACTTTCGGCCCAGGAAAGCATACCGTTTCTGCGCCAGCCAACACTTTCACCCGACGGCCGTACGGTCTGCTTTTCCTGTAAAGGCGATCTCTGGCTGGTGCCGGTCGAGGGTGGTGTAGCCCAACGTCTGACTGTTCACCCGGCCGAAGATCTTCACCCGCATTTCTCCCCCGATGGTAAGCTGATCGCTTTCTCCTCTGAACGCAGAAATAATTTCGATATATACGTTGTGTCGGTCGAAGGCGGGCAGCCCCGCAGGCTGACCTGGTATGACGGCCGTGATATAGTCAACGGCTGGACTCCCGAGGGCGACTCGGTTTTGTTTTATTCATGGCGCGACCTTGGCTATGACCTGCATACTATCTCGCTCTCCGGCGAAACACCGGTCAACCTGACCGGAGGATACTGGGAGCGGGAAACTATGGGTAAAATCAGTCCAGACGGCAAAAAACTGATTTTCAACGACGGCTACACTTACAATCGCTGGTGGAAAGCCAGCCTCTCCGGACGTCATGACGCCAACATCCTGATGCTGGACCGTGAAGCTGATGGTTTCGAGCTGACAACTGTGGTCGACGACACTGGTGGCGATATGTGGCCGATCTATGACCAGTCGGCGGAGACGATCTATTTCGTGGCCAACCGCGACAGCCTGGCGAATGTATGGAAGATCGATCTGGCCAGCGGTCAGCAGACGCAAGTTACTGACTTTGCCGATGACGGCGTGCAGTGGCTCAATTCCAACCCGCAGATGACCGAGCTGGTTTTCGAACAGGGACAGTCTCTCTGGCACCTCGATCCCGAGGTGGGACAGCCTGTAAAAATCGAGGTCAGGCTTGACTCGGATTATAAATTCGATCCGGTCAGTTTTAAAACCTTCAAAGGCGATATCCAGGAATACGACGTCTCACCCGATGGCAAACTGGCGGCTTTGATCATTCGAGGTGAATTGTTTCTGATCCCGACCGATGAGCCGGAAACTGCCCGACAGTTGACGGAAACCCCGGAGCGCGAAAAAAATGTTCGTTTCGGATCGGACTCGAGAACGTTGTTCTACGCATCTGACCGCCACGGTAATTATGATATCTTCAAGTACGATCTCAAAACCGGAACAGAAACCAGACTGACCGACGCCAAACTGCACGAAACCAAGCCCCTGCCGGCGCCAGATGGTAAAAAGATGGTCTTCTATCGTGGTGTGAACGATATCATCCTGTACGATCTCGATAAAAACCAGCCGCTCGATTCAGTCAGCGGGCAGTTTCTTGATTTGCCGATCGAGTCATTTCTGGAATACGATTTCTCTCCCGATTCACGCTGGCTGGTTATGACGATGGCGGAGTACACACACGAGCCGAACATCTACGTAACCGATTTTGAAATCGAGCCGGTCAATATATCGCATCTTTATAACTACAATTATCGTCCCCGTTTTTCAGACGACGGCAAATTGATCTATTTTACTTCCTATATGCCCGAAGAGGCGGTTACCTACGAGGTCGAACTTCAACACGAACCGCAGGAATTTACCGAAGATAAAATCGATTCAGTGATCCTCGACCTGGGCAAAAAGGATGATAAAGACAAAGAAAAAGAAGACGAAGAAGAAGAATCCAAAGCGACGATCATCGATCTCGATGATATCCATAAAAGAGCAAAACGAGCATATTCGCTGAGCGGAAGTTCCTCGGAGCCGATTTTGACTCCGGACGGCGAAAAATACATCTTCACCGCTTCGCTTCTGGGCAAGGAGGAGATCTGGTCTGTCAAAACCGAGGATGGCGATCCCGACCTGACCCAGTTGACCCATTCCGGGCAGGGTAAGAGCCACCTTAAGGTTTCAGATGGTTCGAAGTCTGTCTATTATCTCGAAGGTGGAAAACTCAAGAAACTCGATCTCGGCAAAAAGAAATCCGAGACGCTCGGTTTCTCAGCTGAGATGAAAATTGTAATCGACGAGGAAAACCGCCAGAAGTACGAAGAAGCATGGAGCATGTTAAACCAGTATTTCTATGATCCTGAGCATCATGGAATCGACTGGGAAGCCGCCCGCGAAAAATATATACCGTTGATCGGAGCCCTTGAAACCGAGGATGAATTCATCCAGGTAGTCTCGGAGCTTATGGGGGAACTGCGCGCCTCACATCTCAGGATTTACCCAAATTATAAATCTCCCGACAAGCAGGTTCAATGCGCTCATTAC
>WJMC01000184.1 GCA_014728145.1 Candidatus Zixiibacteriota bacterium
AGTCGCCACAGGTCAGTTACCACGCCGTTGCCAATCAGGCAGGCTTTGTCTGGATGAAGGATTCCCGAGGGTATCAGATGCAGGATATACTCCTGATCATCGATTATGACGGTATGGCCGGCGTTTGCGCCTCCCTGCGAGCGAGCGACTATATCCGCTTTTTCGGAGAGCAGGTCGACGATCTTGCCCTTGCCTTCGTCGCCCCACTGACTTCCTACCACTGCAGTGTGCTTCATGAATTTATCCTTTAGTTTTCGGTTATTCTCCATTCAATCCAGCTCAGGACCTCCTTTTTCCCCTGCCCGGTCACTGCTGAAAACGGTATCGGGTGGAGCCCTTGCGGCAGTCCGAATTTCTTTGATGCCCGTTTGACCGACTGGGCGAGCTGATTGTTCGAGAGCTTGTCGGCCTTAGTGAGGACAATCATATATACTAATTCCCTCTCGCTCAACATTTGATTCATCTGCATATCCAGGGCGGTCGGCTCATGACGGCTGTCAACCAGGTGAATTACACCCCGTAACATCTCGTTTTTATCGAAATATTGTTCCATCAAAGCCCCCCATTCATTGCGCATTGACTTGGATACTTTGGCGTACCCAAATCCGGGCAGATCGACAAAATAACAGGATTTACCGATCTTGAAATAGTTTATGGAGCGGGTTTTACCGGGTGTCGAGGATGTCTTGGCCATGTTCTTACGACCCATCAACCTGTTGAGCATCGATGATTTGCCGACATTTGATCGGCCCGCAAAGGCTATTTCGGGTAAGGCTTGTCCTTTGAACTGTGAGAGATCGAAGACTGATTGCACAAACTCAACGTTTTTTAGTTCGAGCATGACGCTTTTTGCCACCATTGAAGACTTCCGCGATTACCTGGTCGGCAGTTTTTACCATCCGCAGGTCGAGCCCCGATTTGACCTCGTTGTTGAGTTCCTCGATTTCAGCTGAGTTTCTCTTGGGGCAGACGATCTTTTTAATTCGGGCGCGTTTAGCGGCGATGAATTTCTCGTTTAATCCGCCGATCGGGAGCACCTGTCCGGTCAGAGTCAATTCGCCGGTAAGGGCAATGTCCGAAGGTACCGGTTTATTGGTCAAGGCCGAAAGCAGGGCCACCATAAGGGTTATCCCGGCCGAAGGACCGTCTTTGGGAACAGCGCCTTCAGGTATGTGTACATGAATTTCGAGATTCTTGAAGAAATCGCGCTCGAGTCCGAAGTCCGAGGCTTTACTGCGGATATAGGACAATGCGGCCGAGGCAGATTCCTTCATGACATCACCCAGCTTACCGGTCAGGTTCAGCTTGCTCTTACCGCTCATGAGCGAGACTTCGACAGGCAGGAGTTCACCTCCGGTTTCGGTCCAGGCCAGACCGTAGGCCCGGCCCACGATCGGACGGGTCAGGCGTTCCATGCCCTGAAAACGAGGCGCACCCAGGTATTCCTTCAATTTTGGTGCAGTTACTTTGAATGACCTGCGGCGCGGATGAGTGACCTTTTCCTGGGCCACTTTGCGGTACACAGTGGCGATCATCCGTTCCAGTTCGCGAACCCCGGATTCACGTGTGTAATCATGAATTACCTTCATGACAATATTTTTATCCATCGTAATCTTAACCCCGGAGAGACCCATCTCCTTTTTCAGGCGGGTAACCAGATGGTTCTGGGCAATTTTAAGCTTTTCATAATCGAGATAACCGGGGAGTCGAATCACTTCCATGCGATCGATCAACGGTGTTGGGATCCCCTGCAGGGTATTCGCGGTAGTCAAAAAGAGAACCTGCGAGAGATCGTAATCGAGTTCGAGAAAATGATCCGAGAACGAGTTGTTCTGCTCCGGGTCGAGCGCTTCCAGGAGTGCGGCGGCAGGGTCGCCACGATAATCGGCTCCGATCTTGTCGATCTCATCCAGCATAAAGACAGGATTGGAAGAACCAGCTTTTTTTATCGATTGAATTATCCTGCCCGGCAGTGCCCCGATGTAGGTCCGGCGATGACCACGGATTTCAGCTTCATCTTTCATTCCGCCCAGGGACATGCGCACGAATTTTCGATCCAGTGCTCGTGCCACCGATTTACCCAGGGAAGTTTTGCCGACACCCGGTGGACCGACCAGGCACAGGATCGGACCTCGGGTTTTTTCCGCGAGGCGTATGACTGCCAGGTGCTCCAAAATTCTCTTTTTGGGCTTGTCGAGGCCGTAGTGATCTTCATCTAAAATCTTTGAGACCTTTTTGAAATCATCCCGGTCTTTGGTATGGGTTTCCCAGGGGAGTTCGAGCACCCAATCCAGATATCCCCGCACAACCGCGGCCTCGGCAGAAAATGGATGCATCTTCTGCAGGCGTTCGATTTCCTCACGAGCTTTCTTCTTAACTTCCTTGGGGGCTTTCAGTTTTTTCAGCTTTTTGTGATACCCGCCGGCATCGCCCTGGCCTTCCTCGAACTGGCCGAGCTCTTCCTTGATCGCTTTCAACTGGTGTTGCAAATAGTATTCGCGCTGGCTCGATATCAGGGAATCCTTAACCGTGTTGTCGATCGACTCCTGGATTTTAAGGATTTCGATTTCACTTTTTAGTATTTCATCAAGCTTCGTAAACTGTTCGTAGATCGTCGGTGATTCCAGGAGTTCCTGGCGTATCTTGACTTTTACTTCGAGGTTAGCGCTGATGATGTCGGCCAGTTGCAGGCGATCTTCTATGTGGCTCAAGTACATCAGGACTTCGTCCGGCACCTTATGAGAATAGCGCACATATTCTTCGAAATTGCGTGAAACCTGCCGTGCCAATGCTTCCATGTGGTTGTCATCGGCGCCGTCCGGAATCTGGGGAAACTCCAGTTCGACCGAGTAGCAGTTTTCATCCAGGTACATATCCATTATCCTGGCCCGGGTGATACCTTCGGCCAGCACTTTGATCATCTGGTTGGGAAGCTTCATTACCTGCAATATACGGGTGACTGTACCGGTCGTGTAAAGATCCTCGCGCTGGGGTTCCTCGATATGAGGTTTATGCTGTGTGCTGAGAAAGATCAGCTTTTCCCTGACCATAGCCTCCTGTAACGCGTCCAGCGAAAACTGACGCCCCAGAAGAAGCGGTGAAACCATATTGGGGAAGATTACCATATCCCGCAACGGCACCAGTGGAAGTGTGCCGGGGATTTTCATCTTTTCGTTGTTATGTTCGATCCGGATCGATTTAGGCACTCTGCCTCTCTTTTAGAACGATTTCCGGAGATGCCTTTTCGGTGATAACTTCCTCGGTGACAATCACGCTGGTGACATCATCGCGGGATGGCATCTCGTACATGATATCGAGCATCGATTCTTCCATAATCGAACGCAGTGCCCGTGCCCCTGTTTTGCGCTTCTGGGCTTTTTCGACAATCGCAGAGAGGGCGTCATCGGTGAATGACAATTCGATATCATCCATCTCGAACAGCTTTTTATATTGTTTGACCAGAGCGTTCTGGGGTTTGGTCAAAATTTCGAGCAGAGCTTCGTTTGAGAGTTCATGCAGGGCACATACCACCGGAAGTCGGCCGATAAGCTCGGGAATCAATCCATAGCTGAGAAGATCTTCGGGTTGAGCCAGTTCCAGTATCTCGCCGATACGCTTCTCATCCAGCAGAATTTTCTCCGCCGCAAACCCGAGGCTTTTGCGTCCAACGCGCTTGAGTATAACTTTCTCGAGACCGTCAAAAGCCCCGCCACAGATAAACAAAATATTGCGTGTGTTGATCTTGATGAACTGCTGTTCGGGATGTTTGCGTCCGCCCTTGGGCGGTATGTTGGCCTCGGTACCCTCGAGCATCTTCAGCAGTGCCTGCTGGACGCCCTCGCCGGAAACGTCGCGCGTAATCGATGGATTGGCCTCGCGTCGGGCGATCTTGTCGATTTCGTCGATATAGACGATTCCATGCTCGGCCAGTTTGATATCGTAATCGGCCGCCTGAACGAGCCGGACCAATATATTTTCGACATCCTCGCCAACATAGCCGGCTTCAGTCAGGACGGTCGCGTCAGCGATACAAAACGGTACCGAAAGCATCCTTGCCAGGGTCTGTGCCGCCAGCGTCTTACCCGTACCTGTCGGGCCCAGAAGCAGGATATTGGACTTGTCCATTTCGATCTCGTCATCGCTTTCGCCAGGGCTGTCACGATGGGACATCACCCGCTTGTAATGATTATAAACCGCGACCGCAATAGACTTTTTGGCGGAATCCTGTCCGATCATATATTTATCCAGGAAGGCCCGGATATCGGATGGTTTGAGCAGTTTAAAATCCCGTGAAATCCTGAGCTTGCGTTCCTCTTCCTGTAAAATGCGCGCACACAGATTGACGCATTCATTGCAGATCAACGCTTCCTCGCCCGAGAACAGTCGTCCCACCGGAGGGCTTGAGCGTCCGCAGAAAGAGCATTTCCTTATTCTGTTTTGTGCTTTATTCGACATATAAAAATCTCCAAAAAAATTGGGCTAATAAGTAGCCCAATTCTGGAATTAACAAGATATTAATCTGAAATCAAGTTCTTTTTTCATAGACCTCATCGACTAAGCCATATTCTTTGGCTTCCTCCGGGGACATCCAGAAATTACGGTCGGTATCTTTTTCGATTTTTTCGATCGGTTGACCGGTATGGCTGGCCAAAATTTCATTTAAGGCTTTTTTGTGAGTCAGGTATTCCTTGGTCTGGATTTCGATATCGGTCACCTGACCCTGAACACCTCCCCAGGGCTGATGGATCATAATTCGTGCATGGGGCAGGGCTGTACGTTTGCCGTCGGCACCGGCCGCCAAAAGCAACGCACCCATACTGGCCGCCATACCCATACAGGTCGTGGCAACGTCGGCCTTGATAAACTGCATGGTGTCATATATGCCCATTCCGGCCGTGACCGAACCGCCGGGCGAGTTGATGTACATAAATATGTCTTTTTCGGGATCCTCAGCTTCCAAAAACAGAAGCTGGGCAATGACCAGGTTGGCAATATGATCGTCGATCGGAGTACCGACGAAGACGATACGGTCTTTTAGTAGCCGGGAGAATATGTCCCAGGAGCGTTCTCCACGACCGGTCTGTTCTACTACGATCGGAACTAACGGCATAAGCATCCTTTCTCTTATACGTCCTCTACTGTCGAAGACTCCAGAATAAAGTCGATAACTTTCTGTTCCAGAATAGTTTCCTTGACGTCCTGTATCTTCTTCTGGGCGGCCAGAAATTCCCTGGCCTGCTCAACGGTTATATTGGACTTATCGGCAAAATTCTCCAGCCAATTATCGGTATCCTCTTTGCTCACTTCAATTTTCTCTTTTTCGGCGATCAGGTGGTAGAGCAGGTTCCAGCGGATAAACCGAATCGCCATCGGCCGATACTGCTTACGAAGCTCTTCATCATCCGCCTGCTTATCCTGGTTTTGCTGTTTATAGTCCTCAATCATGTGGTCAAGGTAGTTATGGATCAAAGATTCCGGAAGTTCAAATGTATTGGCTGAGATTACTGACTTTATAGTCTGGTCCTGTAATTCATTCTCGACCTCCTGCTGACGGCGTTGCTTGAGATCCTCGCGGATACGATCCTTGAGATCATCGGCGGTTTTCATATCCTCGCCGAACTGTTTCAAAAACTCCTCATTGATCTCGGGAGGGATCACTTCCTTTATCTCCTTGGCGGTCAGCTTAAACTTGAAATGTTTTCCGGCCATCTGCTCTTGATAATAATCATCGGGATAGTCGATTTCGACTTCGCGCACATCACCCGGATTGATTCCCTTGAGGGCGTTATAGAATTCCGGCAGGGTGGCTTTCTGGTTGAGCTGGAACTGGAAGTCTTTCATCTCTTTCTGCTCGATCGAGTTTGAGGGATCTTCGAGGACCTCCATATCGACGACCACGAGATCATTATCTTCAGCCGCGCCCTCCTTGGTCTTCAGTGATGAGAAGCGATCGAGAATATGCTTATAGGCGTCCTCGACATCCTCTTCTTTGAGCTCCGGGGACTGTTTTTTTAGTGTGAATCCGGTATATTTCTGGAGCTCGATTTCCGGTTTGATATCAAATTCGGCCGTGAAAGTGACCGGCTTGCCTTCCTCGATTTGGATCATGGAAAAAGCCGGATCTGAAATCGGCATTACCCCCGATTCCTTGACCGCTTCGGAGTAAGCGTCCGGGACGACGGATTCAAGCACCTCTTTTTCTGCCAGCTTGCCGTAACGCGACTTGATTACATTAATCGGTGCCTTGCCTTTGCGAAATCCCGGAATCTGGGCCTCGCGTTTGAGGACCTTGTAGACTTCCTCGAATTTCTTGTTGATATCCTCTTCGGGGATGGTGACTTCGAGTTTGCGACGCCAGTTTTCTTCCTCGACCAAATTATACTTCATCTCATACTCCGGATCGAAATTGTAATAGTTCTGTCACTGGATAAAGTCTGTTTTGCGACCTATTGTTCCAGCTTAAAAAAATATGCGAAAGAGGGGATTTGAACCCCTACGGCCAAAGCCACTGGATCCTAAATCCAGCGCGTCTACCAGTTCCGCCACTTTCGCAGGCTAACAGTTAACTGCGGAATATATATAATTGACCAAAAAACAGCAAGTAAATTGGCAAGATCGGGTTGGAGACAGGACTTGGGAGATGCGAAAAAAGTAGCCGTGCCGGTGTTAACCGGCACGGCTTTTTATCGAGAAATCTGATTTTCTTTCAGTTTCTCAACCAGGGAATTGACGGTCAGTCAATTAATACGCGCAACAGTCGTCACCGCCCCATGAACCAGCGGCACAATCACCTGGCGGAGTTCCGCCGGCGAAAGCGAAGTTAATAATATAAACCGCGTCGGAGACGTCCGGACTGCCGTCGCTGTTGGCATCACCGCAGGCAATTACAGGCTGCGGAGGAGAGCCACCGGCGAAGGCGTAGTTAATGATATAAACCGCGTCAGAAACGTCAACACTGCTGTCGTTGTTGGCGTCACCG
>WJMC01000185.1 GCA_014728145.1 Candidatus Zixiibacteriota bacterium
CCGATCTGAAATTCTATCGGTTCACCGCGATCATGCGAACTGTCAAACATGGTTCCATCCTCAAGCCAACCGGTGTAATGCACCTGGACAGTATCTCCCCTTTCAGGACTGGCTCCGTCGCCCCCTTCGAGTATGACATATTTGAGACCGCTGGAAGTCGTCTTAACATCCGACTGTTTATAGTCGGGAATTTTCGGGGGTTCTTTGGTTTCAATTAAATCAACTTCAAAAATGAGGGTGCTGTTGGCAGGAATCGAGGCCCTCGGCTGCGGACCGTAGCCGAGTTCCGGCGGTATAACCAGAAGTCTTTTCTCTCCCGGTTTCATACCGATTAAACCTTCCTCCCAGCCTTTTATCACCTGTCCAGCGCCCAGCGCTACTTTAAACGGCTGACTGCGTCCCCTGGAATTATCGAACATGGTACCGTCTGTTAGCCAGCCGGTGTAATGCACAACCGCGTGGTCACCTGTTTTAGTTGCTTCGGCTGATTGATCACCTTCTTTTAGTATCATGTACTGGAGCCCACTTGAGGTTGTTTCAAGATCGGCCTCGTCATACTCAGGAATCTTGGGGGCCGGCTCAATATCTAGCATGTCGACCTCGAATACCAAAGTAGAGTTGGCCGGAATTGAGGGTCTGGCATGAGAGCCGTAACCGAGTTCTGGCGGTATGATGAGGAGACGTTTCGCGCCTGGTCTCAACCCGGCCATACCTTCATCCCAGCCTTCGATCACACGTCCCTGTCCGAGTACAAATTCGAAGGGCTGGTCGCGATCTTTGGAGCTGTCGAACTTGGTGCCATCGGTCAGCCAGCCGGTATAATGAACTGTCAATCTGTCACCAGCCATAGATGCGTCGATCGTATCAGCACCGGTTTCGATGTCGACATATTTCAAACCGCTGGCAGTTTCGATTGTGTCCCCAATAACCGTCGGAATCCCTCCCTCGGGATCGGGTTCGTAACGAGGTCCCTCAGCTGTTCCACCTGAACAGCCAATCATCAATAGTACTAAAGCAACGGACGTAATCTGCTTAAAAAACATTTCGCTTCCTTTCGAATCAGGCTTGTGTTAACGATGCAACCGTGTCGGCATCCAGCTTGCGCGTAACCTCATAGAAGAGCTTGACGCAGTTGTCGTAGTCATCGCGATGAATCATCGAAGCATGCCCATGGATATAGCGGGTTACAAGTCCGATGAAGATGGTCGGCACACCGAAACGTGATTTATGAATACTGCCCCCGTCGGTACCGCCTTTTTCAAGCGCTCCCAGAACATACGGGATATTGTTTTGCTCGGCTGTATCGATGACCAGATCGCGGAGCTTATGGTTCGGCACCAGGCTGCCATCGTAAACCAAAACAGCCGGGCCTTTGCCGACTTTTTCAGTAGGTTCGCCTTCAGCGCCGGGATAATCCTTGGCCACGGTCACATCGGAAACCAGTGCGACATCGGGATTGACGCTCCAGGCGGAAGTCATCGCACCACGCAGACCGACTTCTTCCTGAACGGTACCAACGCTGTATAGGGTGTTGGGATGATCATCTTTGAGCATCTTCATGACCTGGATCGCGATCGCGCATCCGATCCTGTTATCGAATGCCTTGGCGACATACATCTTCTTGTTGTTCATGACCGTAAACGGCGACCAGGGCACGATCACATCACCAATACGTACTCCCAGGTCTTTCTGGATATCCACGTCAGAGGTGACCCCGACATCGATATACATATCTTTTACCTGCAAGACTTTCTTACGGTCCTCGTCTTTTAGCAGATGAGGCGGGGTGGATCCGACCACTCCCAGGACAGGACCCTTCCTGGTCAGGATCATAACCCTCTGCGAGAGGACTACATGCCCCCACCAGCCCCCCAGAGGCAAAAAGCGAATATAACCATTTTTGTCGATTTCGCGCACCATGAAACCGACCTCGTCCATATGTCCTGCTATCATAACGCGCGGGCGTTCATGTGTTCCTTTTTTGCTGGCAATGAATGATCCCAGCTTGTCGTAGCTGATTTCATCGGCATCTGCTTCAAGATGCTTTTTCATAATTGCCGCGATCTCGGCTTCATGACCTGGAACTCCGTAAGCATCGGTCAGTTCCTGGAGAAGTTTTTCAGTTGCATCCATTTATATTTCCTTTCTCAATAGTTTTCGATCAATTCCGCCAGGTCGTCGATGATCAGATCGGCCTTACCATGATTTTCATAAACACGATCTGACTTCAACTTGAGAATCGCGGTGATTCCGGCGTTCTTGGCTCCAGCAACATCGACATCGACTCGATCACCCACAAAGAAAGCCTGATCGGCTGAAATGTCAAGCTTTCTGAGAACATGTTCAAATATTGCCGGGTGAGGCTTGCGGTATTCGAATTCCGAGGAAAATACGATCTCATCGAAGAATTCAAGCACACCAAAATTCTGCATATCCTCGTAATGATATCTTTGAGGGAAAACAGTGTTAGAGATCAGCCCCAGCTTGCATCCTTTTGACTTGAAAAAATGGAGTACATCAATAGCTCCCGGAATCAAGCTTAAATGATCACGGATAGGCTGGTAGTAATGCTCCAGGAAATCATCGTAGATTTCATCGCTGAGATCATGTTCATGCTTCTTAAAGAAATCAATAAAAAAGCGCCTCAGGTCGGGTTCTTTCTGAATCTCCATGCTGTGAGCAATCATCTCATTGACAACCGAGACAAATCCTTCCATCAATTTGCTTTTTTCCGAGAATAAGAAATTATGCCCCTCCAGCAACTTGAAACCTTCCATGATGCTGAGTTTGTATACATCATTCCAACTGATGTTCTCATATTCGATCAATGTCGACCCGAGATCGAACAGGGCCGCTTTTTTTTCGGTAAGTAATCCCATAACACGTTTGTACACCTATATATAAAAATGATTCCTGATTTGTTCCACGAGTTTCTCGGTCATATCCTCCCAGATAAACCCGGACGCGATCGCACGGCCGGTTTCGAGTGCCTCACCCCGATCATAAGCAAGCATCGATTTAATTGCATCGATCCAGAGATCTTCTCTGTTAGCGACTACCCTGACGAAATCCCGGTCGAACTGGTTTAGATGCTCCATGTTGGAGGAGACCATGGGAATACCGGCAGCCGCGAATTCATAGAATTTCAACGGATTCGAGTACCTGAAGAAGCGATTATCACGGTACGGCATCCAGCCCAGATCAAACGCCTTCAGCACAGCGGGAATTTGTTCATGGGGAACTTTTCCGATGAAATGAGCGTTGGGCAACTGGCGCACTTCCGCAACCGCTTCCTTATCGGCCACTTGCCCGACAAAGATAAAATTTTTGTCAGCTGACTTCTCTATCACCGATTTTACCAGCTTCCAATCCAGCCTGTCGGAGATAATGCCGGTATAGCCGATCCTGGGTGCGGATATCTTTTTGATTGGAGCATACGGTTCAATATCTTCAGCAGTCAGGCTTTGATATGTATTACGGTCCAGGCCGTTTCCCGACAGCCAGGCGGTTTTATAATTCGGACCGTATTTTTTGAGAGATTTTTGAGAGGTGGCCAAAAGCAAATCGATATATGGACGAAAGCGTCTCTCTAATTCATCAACATTGTTGTCGGATCTTCCATATAAATCAACATAGTTATCTTTTACTTCCATCAAATTTAGGCTGTTCGGATAGAGGCTGGTAAGATAACCCTGGACAGGATGATAAATCCATACAATTGGCTGTTTGATTTGAACTTTAAGCTTTCCTTCGAGACGGCCAAATTCGCTTCGCAGTATCATTAAATTCATGTAATTGAGAAACTCGAAGTGTCTGGTAATCATGTCAGTGACGAAATATTTAGGTGAGAATAGAAATAAGTTATCCGATAATTTTTCGATTTTCGACGGCCCAAACAGCTCGTTGATTCGATCCGGTTTTCGAAGCCATGTGGTAAACGGGCAGAGGGGTCGGTTGACCGCGACGACGATTGAATCGTATTTTTTGACAGCTTCAGCGAGCGCATAGACCATCTTGCGCCGCATAAAAACCGGCCAGTCGACCATACAGAAAAGCAATATGACTTGCGGGAAATGTCTCAAGATTACAATGCCAGTTTGACTATTTTATCGAGCAGTTCAGCAAACGAAAGCCCCGATGCGTTGGCGGCCTTGGGCACAAGTGAAGTTGTGGTCATTCCGGGCAGGGTGTTGACCTCCAGGCAAAATGGTCTGCCCTTTAA
>WJMC01000186.1 GCA_014728145.1 Candidatus Zixiibacteriota bacterium
GGATGGTTTCATTACTACGACTCGACTTCACAGTCTGACAAACTGGTTGTCAAGATCACACAGGTCCAGGAACAGGATCCATATTATTACCCGATGTTTCAGATGCCTCTCGATTTGCTGGTCATGTACCCATCGGGGGACTCGACATATGTTGTCTTCAACAGCGCTACAAGCCAGGCTTTTGTGCTTGACGTTCCGCAGGAACCTACCGCAGTCAAGCTCGATCCCGATAACTGGGTGTTGTGCACTATTGATGAAATCTCATTTTCAATGGCCGCGGTCAGCGATCCTCTCGACACGGCCCATCTGGGACAGTCATTCTACAAGGAATTTCATGCCGTCGGTGGCACAAAACCGTACTCATGGACCCGCATTGGGGGGCAGTTTCCCTATGGACTGACGTTCGACAACAGTGGAGAATTCCCTGTTCTCAGCGGTGTACCGACTTATTCTTCGACCTTTAATTTCACGCTGGAGATAACCGATTCCTCCGATCCCCAGAATGCAGACACTGCTTCATATCAAGTTATCGTAATCGAGGAGAGCTTCCCGGGCGATGTCAACGACGATGGTAATGTCGATGTATCTGACGCAGTGTATTTAATCAACTACGCATTCGCCGGTGGGCCTGCGCCTGATCCGCTCGATTCGGGTGATGTCAACTGCGATCTCAATGTAGATGTATCCGACGCAGTGTATATCATCAATTACGCTTTTGCGGGCGGTCCTCCACCGCAGAACTGCGACTGAAAAGTCCTTAACTTCGGGATGCTTATTGCGCTTGACTTTCCCGCCTGCACACATAAATTGCATCTTTTAACTATGCGTTACAGCGGAGGTCAAGATGCCTGTAAAAATATCTGGTAAAAACCTGACGATCGAAGATACAGTAAATATCGCTCGTCATGGCGAAAAAATAGAACTGGCTCAGGATGCAGTCGATCGAATCAATAAATGCCGGGAACTGGTCGAAAAAAAGCTTCGAGAAAACACGATCATGTACGGTGTCAATACCGGGATAGGCGAGTTATCCGAGGTTGTCCTCTCCCCTGAAGAAGTAGAGAAATTCCAGAAGTATTTGATTTATTCCCACGCCGCTGGAATAGGCGGCCCTATGCGTGTTGAAGATTCACGTGCTTCGATTTTAAGCCGGATCAATGTCCATGCCAACGGTCATTCCGCTCTCAGGTTGAAAGTGGTTGAAACATTGGTTGAAATGCTCAACAGGGGAGTCACCCCGGTCATGTGCCAGAAGGGATCGGTGGGGGCATCCGGCGATCTTTCTCCGATGGGCCAGATGGCGCTGGTGCCGATGGGCGAGGGCGAAGCTTTTTACAAGGGCAAACGCCTGCCTGGCGCTGAAGCGATGAAGCAGGCAGGAATTGAAACGATCACCTACCAGGCCCGTGATGGTCTGGCGACGATCAACGGCTCCAACTGCATTACCGGCATGGCATGCATGCAGTGGCATGACGCTATCAGGTGGATCCGCCAGTGTGAAATCGCCTGTGCCATGGTGCTGGAAGTTCTAAATGCCAATATGTCCGGGTACGACGACCGCCTGCATCGCGCCCGTGGTCATGAAGGGGCGATAGTCTCCGCTGATAATATACGCAGGATCTCAGCCGACAGCGACATGCTGGCACAAAAGGGCAAAAAAGTACAGGACGCATATTCATTGCGCAGTACCCCGCAGGCTGTCGGGGCGGCCCGTGATACAATGAAATTCGTCCGGCAGATGATCGAAACCGAGTTAAACGGTATCTCCGACAACCCGATCTTCTTCCCGGAAGAAGATACTGTGATCTCCGGCGCTAATTTCCAGGGTTCACCGATCGCTTTCGTTACAGAATTTATCGGGATGTCAATAACGACATTGTGTGTGCTCTCCGAACGACGGGTCAACCGTCTCACCAACCCTCATCTATCAGCGGGACTGCCCGCGTTTTTGACAAAGGGAGCCGGGATGTTCTCCGGTACGATGCTGACCCAGTACACAGCCGGAGCGCTGGTCAATGAAAACCGTATCCTCTCGCACCCGGGCGCAACCGGCTCGATACCGGCCGCGGCCGACCAGGAAGATTTCGTATCCATGGGCATGACTTCAGCTATCAAGGCACGTGACATCATCGAAAACGCCAATGGTGTTCTGGCAATCGAGTTCTTGAACGTCGCCCAGGCGGCGGATTTCCGTAAGCCAGTTAGACTATCACCCGGTTCGCAGGCGGCCTATGATGTCATCCGTGAACATGTCGAATTTCTCGATGAGGATCGCCCGCTTTATGACGATATCAATAAGCTTACCGAGGTTGTCAGATCCGGTAAAATCCTCGAAGCGGTCGAAAAAGCTGTCGGCGAATTGAAATAGGTTGTGCTGAATGCTGTAAAGAGTCGGATTTCTCCAGCGAGCGTGTGCAACAGGTGAGTTTTCTGCATCAGCCGGTCAATGTTTTTATTGACAATCGGCGCACTGCTCCCAATAATTTAAACAGTTACGGGCTTGTTATCGTCTATTATATGAAGCACGCTGGTTCCTGAGCTTGCCAAACATAATTGCTGGAGATATTATGAGACATTTAGTTGTTTTGATAGTTCTGATCGCTGTCGGCTTAATTGCCTGCGAGACAGATTACAGTTATTACGCCCCGCACGACCCCAATCCGGACAATATTCTGACTCAGGGCGGAGTTGCCTCTGTCGATTATACTGATACTGTTTATATCAATAAGGGCGCGACATTCAAGGTTACGCTGGCGGTTGGTTTGCCCTGTTACAGTTTTTCCAGTTTCGAAACCGAGAAAAATGGTGAAGAGTATTTTATCACACCACATGTTATCCAGACCGAAAAACTATGTGACAGCACCGCTGTAAAATTAACTCGACCTTACGATTTCGAACCGGATGAGCCGGGTGTCTTTTTGATGCATTTCTATCAAACTGATGAGGAATCGTATAATATCCAGGTCACTGTGGTAGAGTAGTCTGAATTGATTAAAAAAGGCCAGCCGAAATGACTGACCTTTTTGCTACACCTCACTAAATCATTCTATTTTTCTTCAGCCAGGATTTTCTCCAGTCTTTGAATATGGCGTCCACCCTCGAATTTCGTGCTCAAAAACAGTTCGACGATCTTTAGTGCTTCAGTCTCGGAGACATACTTGGATGCCAGCGAGAGCACATTGGCGTCATTATGAGAACGGGTCAATTCAGCCATTTCCTCGGACAGGCACAATCCCGAGCGCACGCCTTTGACTTTGTTGGCGGCCATATTCATACCGTTACCGGTCCAGCAGATGTTTATACCGTAATCGACATCGCCGTCGGCCACCGAGTGGGCGACCTTCAAACCGAAATCCGGGTAATCAACTGATTCATCGGAATCGGTGCCGAAATCGACTACCTCCTCTCCCCTTTGCATAAGGTAAGATTTGATCTTCTCTTTGAGGGGATAGCCTTTATGATCTGCACCCAGGGCGATTTTCATCTACGCAGTCACTCCCGCTTTTAATTTATAAATGTCAGCCAGTTGTGGGGATCCTCACCTTTTTCGACCACATCAAAAAATGCTTCCTGGAGTTTCTTGGTGATCGGACCGCGTGATCCCCTGCCGATCGGTATATGATCGATAGTGGCAATCGGGGTTATCTCGGCCGCCGAACCTGTGAAGAAGACCTCATCGGAAACATACAGTGCTTCGCGCGGGATGTTTTCTTCTTTAATGGGGATACCCATATCTTCGGCCAGCTTGATTACCGTCCGACGGGTGATCCCGGCCAGAATCGAAGCGCAGAAAGGCGGTGTAATCAGGGTGCCGTTTCTGACCACGAAGATGTTCTCACCGGATCCCTCGGAGACAAATCCCTGCACGTCCAGACCGATACCTTCGACATAACCATGAGTGATCGCTTCCATCTTGATCATCTGACCACCCAAATAGTTCGCTGCAGTTTTGGCCATGGCCGGAAGAGTGTTGGGGGCGGGCCGATTCCATGACGAAACGCAGACATCGACACCACGTTCGAGCGCGTCCGCACCCAGGTACTTGCCCCAGCGCCAGACCGCGATCGCGACATCGATCGGGCAGTCACCCGGATATACTCCCAGCGACTTATAACCGCGGTAGACTACCGGACGGATATAGCAGTCTTTGAGATCGTTGATCTTTATCAAATCGATGATCGCGTCGTTTATCTGCTCGAGAGTGAAAGGAATCTCCATACGGCAGATCTTGGCCGAATTGAAAAGCCTTTCGGTATGTTCCTGCAAACGAAAGATGGCCGGACCTTTTTTGGTATTGTAGCAACGCGCCCCCTCAAAGACTGAGGAGGAGTAATGGACGACATGCGAGAGGACATGAATTTTGGCGTCATCCCAATTCACCAGCTCGCCGTTCATCCATATTTTATCCACTTTCTCCATACGCCAACTCCTTATTTATTAAGCTGCTTGAGAAGTTCACGGGCGATTACAATGCGCTGAACCTCCGAGGTTCCCTCGCCGATTTCACATAATTTCATATCGCGGAAATAGCGTTCGGCAGGGTAGCGTTCGGTAAAACCGTAAGCGCCCAAAATCTGCATACATTCACGGGTGCAGAAATTAGCCACCTCGGAAGCATATAATTTGCACATAGCCGAGAACTTCGTATATGGAATCTTATTATCTTTCATCCAGGCGGTTTTGTAAATCAGAAGACGTGCCGCTTCGATCCGTGTACCCATATCCGCCAGCTTGAACTGGATCGCCTGATTGCGGTTGATCGGCTTGCCGTACTGGACTCGGCTTTCGGAATATTTGAGCGCCAGATCCAGGGCGGCCTGGGCCAGTCCGAGAGCCATGGCACCGATCGAGATGCGCCCACCGTCGAGAGTGATCATGAACTGCTTGAAGCCCATACCTTCATCACCCATGATATGATTCAACGGGACCTTGACATCATCGAAATGCATATAGGCGGTATCCGAACCGCGGCATCCCAGCTTGTTCTCTTTTTTGCCGGGAGTGAACCCCTCCATCCCCTTCTCGAGAATGAACGAAGAGATTCCCTTCACCCCGCCTTCATCGGAAGTCCTGGCAGTGGCGATTGCGGCTTCGCATACAGTAGCAGAGGTAATCCAGCACTTGGTACCATTCAAGAGATAATGATCGTCTTTTTTCTCAGCCCTGCTCTTGGTGCCACCGGCATCGGAGCCGGCTTCCGGTTCGGTCAGCCCAAACGCAATCAGGCTTCCTTTTTCGGCCGCGGGCGGCAGGTATTTTTTGCGATGATCTTCGGTGCCGAATAACTGGATCGGGAAAGTGCCCAGCGAATTGTGGGCCGCAAGTGTCAGCCCGGTCGAACCGCACACGCGCGAAACCTCCTCGACGATAATGGCGTACTCGATCGTTGGTAGTTCCAGTCCACCATATTCTTTGCGTACAAGGCATCCCCACCAGCCCCGGTCATTTATGACTTTACGGATCTCGTCCGAGAATTTCTGTTCGCGATCGACCTCGGCCGCGTGGGGAGCAATCTTCTCCTCGCAATGAGCGCGTACATCGGCCCGAAAATCTTTGTACTTGATATCGTAATCCATAACTATTCCTTCAGGATGTCTCTTGAGATGACAATTCGCTGAGCTTCGGAAGTACCCTCATAGATCTCCGTGACACGGGCATCCCGGAAGCAACGCTCGACCGCGTACTCCTTGACATAACCGTAACCGCCGTGAATCTGAACAGCCTGGTCGGCCACCCAGTTGGCGATTTCGGAGGCAAACAGCTTGCCCATAGAAATTTCCTTGCCGAAGCGACCATCCTGATCCTTGAGCACCGCGGCGCGATAGACCAGTAGTCGGGCGGCATCGATCTTGGTCGCCATGTCCGCCAGTTTGAACTGGATCCCCTGGAAATTGCAGATCGGCTGATTAAACTGCTTGCGTTCTTTGGAGTACGAGAGCGCTTCCTCATAGGCTGTCTGGGCGATTCCCAAAGCCTGCGCTCCGACACCTATACGGCCGTTGTCCAGAAGCGAAAGAGCGACCTTAAAGCCATGGTTCTCTTCACCCAGCAGATTGGATTTTGGAACTTTAGCATCGATAAAAGAGAGCTCGCGGGTATCGGAACATTTCAGCCCCATCTTCTTTTCCGGCGCACCCAGAGACATACCCTCGGTATCTTTCGTGACCAGAATTGCAGAGATTCCCTTGGATCCTTTTTCAGGATCGGTCAGGGCGAATACGACGAAGACGCCAGCCCACTTGGCGGAAGTGACCCAGCTCTTGGTGCCGTTAAAGACATAGTTGTCACCATTGGCGAGTGCCTGGGTCTTGAGACTGCCCGCATCGGTACCGGAATCAGGCTCGGACAGCGAATACGCGCCGATCATCTCCCCCGAGGCCAGTTTAGGCAGGTACTCATCTTTCTGGGCATCGGTGCCGAAATGTTCGATCGCCTTGAGAGCGAGCGAATTGTGCACACTGACCATAATAGCGAACCCGGCACAGGCCTTGGAGAGTTCTTCAATGATCAGGGCGTAGCTGAGAGTATCCAGTTCCTGGCCACCGTATTTTTCGGGCGCCAACAGCCCGAAGAAACCGAGCTCAGCCGCCTCTTTGATTATTTCCTCGGGGATATCCTCTTTGGCATCCATCTCCTCAGCAATCGGAGCCAGGCGCTTTTGTGCAAAGTCGCGACCGAAGTCGCGCATCATATCATGATCTTCAGTCAGATTGAAATCCATAGCGACTCCTTCTTATTTGGAGTAATCATAAAAACCGCGCCCGCTCTTGCGACCGAGATAGCCGGCTTCGACCATCTTCTTAAGAAGCGGACAGGGGCGATACTTGGGATCACCGAGACCCTCATGCATGACTTCCAGAATAGCCAGGCAGACATCCAGACCGATGAAATCAGCCAGGGTCAGGGGACCCATCGGATGAGCCATACCCAGTTTCATCACCGTGTCGATCGATTCAGCGGTTCCCACACCCTCAAACAGCGAGTAAACCGCCTCGTTGATCATCGGCATCAGGATACGGTTGGCGATGAAACCGGGATAGTCGTTGACCTCGACCGGGGTCTTGCCCAGCTTCCTGGCCAGGTCTTCCACAATGCCGTAGGTCTCATCGGTGGTAGCCATGCCACGGATCACCTCGACCAGTTTCATCATCGGAACCGGGTTCATGAAGTGCATGCCGATCACCTTGTCAGGACGGTTGGTGGCACTGGCAAGTTTTGTGATTGGAAGTGATGATGTATTCGATCCCAGGATAACTTCCGGTTTCGTGATAGCGTCCAGCTTGCGGTACAGTTCGAGCTTGGGCTCGAGCTGTTCAATAATTGCCTCGACCACGAAATCAGCACCTGAGGCATCATCTGGATTAGTCGAAAGATTTATATTGTCCAGCGCGGAATTCATCTGGTCTTGAGTGATTTTTTCTTTTTTCACCTGGCGTTCCATGTTCTTTTTAATGGTTGCCAGGGCGCGATCCAGAAACTCCTGTTTGATATCGATCAGCGTGACTTTGTAACCTGTCTGTGCGAAGACATGGGTGATTCCGTTTCCCATCGTACCGCCACCAAACACAGCGACATTCTGTATATCCATTAGTATCCTCCCAGATAAGTATTTGTTTCTTAAACCATCTCGATTGACAGTGCGACCGCGGAACCGCCGCCAAGGCATAGAGTTGCCAGGCCGTTCTTCTTGCCGCGATCCTTAAGTGCGTTCATCAGGGTGACCAGTACGCGCGCGCCTGAGGCACCGATCGGATGACCCAGTGCAACCGCACCGCCATGGACATTGACTCTATCCCAGTCCCAGCCGAGTTCCTTGCCGTCGGCTAATGCCTGCGCGCTGAAGGCTTCGTTGGCTTCGAACAGGTCAAAATAATTGATGTCGACATTGAGCTTCTTCATGATTTTGCGGACTGCATAGATCGGTGTGAAGAAGAGATCCTTCGGATCCAGGCTGGCCGAATCATAGGCGGTGATTTTCGCGATCGGTTTCAGGCCGTGCTTATCGATATATTCTTTGGAGCAGACCACAACCGCGGCGGAACCGTCATTGAGCCCCGGAGCGTTTCCGGCAGTTACCGTGCCATCCTTGACAAAGGCTGGACGCAGTTTTGTAAATTTCTCCAGCGGAGTGTTGCGGGGACCTTCATCCTTCTTGAAGATGACCGGGTCGCCTTTACGCTGAGGGATTTCGATCGGAAAGATTTCCTCATCGAACTTGCCTTCTTCCTGGGCCTTGAGTGCTTTCTGGTGAGAGTTGTAGGCGAACTCGTCCTGCATTTCACGGGTGATGCCGGCTTTGTCTGCGGTATATTCGGCGGCGTTGCCCATATGATGGTTGTTGAAGGAATCCCAGAGGCCGTCGGAGATCATGATATCCATCAGCTTCTGGTGACCAAACTTGACACCTCGTTTGGCGGCGGCACTCAAAACCAGCGGAGTATTGGACATACTCTCCATACCCCCGCAGACGAAACAATGGCCGTCGCCGGCTTTGATCTGTGAAGCGGCCATCATAACGGCCTTCAGACCGGAACCACAGACCTTGTTAATAGTCAATGCCGGAACCTCGGGCGGAATACCGCCATGGATCGCGGCCTGGCGCGCGGGAGCCTGCCCGACTCCGCCCTGGACGACCTGGCCCATGATGACTTCATCGATGGTGGCGGGGTCTATACCGGCCCTCTTGACCACTTCTTTTATGGCTAATGCACCCAGTTGAGGTGCGGGGAAATTTGACAGGTGACTGTGCAACAGACCGATGGCCGAACGACATCCGGCCACTACATAAGCTTCGGGGTAGTCCATTAGTCCTCCATGAATTTAGAATGTATGAGCGATAGTTCTTTTTTTCACAAGCGCCCGAACCGACACGTCGGCCCTGAAATAAAGCGTTAATATAATAAAAACCGATCCTCTCTGCAACCGATTTCATGGATGTGCTTCATTAGATTAGCGCTCGCTTTCAAACCGAACTGACACATCTGTGGCAGGCATGTAAGTTAAGGGCTTTTTGTCCTGAAATCACCGGGCGACTAATTCGCCAAAACGACATCCGGTGTCACCGTAAGTTCATCTGTTCCGGGTTAGCCATTTGAGATCGCGCACATTCTGTTTCACGTCGCCTAAATCGCTTGACTTTGGCGCGGATATTAAGTATTTATTATGCTTTATAGTAGTGGAAACGGTGCGGAAAAACACTCGTTCCTTCGTATTCTTGGCAGTAATATATCAAAAAACAACTCAGGATAGAGAGGTCTTATGGTAGGAATTGTCGGATACGGTGCCAAAATCCCCCGGCATCGCATTAAGGTTGAAGAAATTGCCAAAGTCTGGGGTGCAGACGCGGAATCATACAAGCGCGGTCTCCAGTTGACCGAGAAGTCCGTGCCAGCTCCGGATGTCGACTGTGTTACACTGTCAGTCGAGGCTACCAAACATGCGTTAAAAAGAGCGGGCCTCAAAGGTGAGGATATAGGTGCTCTGTATATCGGGTCCGAATCTCATCCGTATGCCGTGAAACCTTCGGGCACGATTCTGGCCGAGGCGATCGGCGCAGTCCCGCATTGTCATACAGCCGATTACGAATTCGCCTGTAAAGCCGGTTCCGAGGCGATGTTTGTTTCATTGGGACTGGTTCGTAGCGGTTTTGTCGATTACTCAATCGGCGTCGGCGCGGACACATCGCAGGGCGCTCCCGGCGACGCGCTCGAATACTCAGCGGCGGCCGGCGCGGCCTCGTTTGTAATGGGTACTCAGAATATAATTGCGGAATGTCATCACACCCATTCCTGGATGACTGATACTCCCGATTTCTGGCGTCGCGAACATGAGCACTACCCTCAGCATGGCGGGCGTTTTACCGGTGAACCAGCGTATTTTCGGACGATTACCGGATGCGCCACAGCACTTCTGGAGAAATCCAACATGAAACCTTCGGATTTCAAATACGCTGTCTTTCATCAGCCCAACGGTAAATTCCCGATGAGGATCGGCAAGAAACTCGGTTTCACCAAAGAACAGCTCGTCACCGGATGGTTGGTGCCGACATTGGGCAATACCTATTCGGGTGCTTCTCCGGTCGGCTTGACTGCTATTCTGGATATAGCTGAGCCGGGTGATAATATTTTCATGGTTTCCTATGGTTCGGGGGCTGGTTCGGATGGTTTCATTTTCCGTGTCACCGAACGAATCAAAGAAGTGCAGGATCTGGCGCCCAAAACCCGTCCGCAGTTGGACGAGAACAAGATCTATGTCGACTACGGCACTTACGCCAAGTTCCGCAAGAAAATTCTGAAAAACGTTTAGGAGAATAAACTATGAGAGAAGTTGCTGTAATAGGCGTCGGCATGACCAAGTGGGGCGAAATCTGGGAAAAATCCCTGCGTAATCTCTTTATTGACAGCGCCTACGAGGCCATCTCCGATGCCGGTATAGAGAAACTTGATGCCATGTATGTCGGCAGTATGACACCGGGATTATTTGTCGGTCAGGAACATATAGGCTCGCTTTTAGCCGATTACCTCGGACAGAAACACCTGGCCGGAGCCCGCGTTGAATCAGCCTGTGCTTCGGGCGGTCTGGCAGTCAAATCAGCTTTTCTGGATGTCGCCTCCGGTTATTCGGATATAGTCCTGGCCGGCGGTGTCGAGAAGATGACAGATATTTCCGGCGACGGTGCCACTTACGCCCTGGCGACCGCGGCAGACCAGGAATACGAGGTCTTCCACGGCGCGACTTTTCCCGGACTGTACGCCATGATGGCTCGGCGACACATGCATGAGTTCGGAACCACACGCGATCAGCTGTCGCATGTGGCGGTCAAAAACCATAAAAACGGCGCAAAGAATCCGCACGCTCAATATCCCTTCGAGGTCAGCCTGGAAGGTGTGGCCGGTTCGGTCATGGTGGCCGATCCTTTGACTATTCTGGATTGTTCGCCGATTACCGACGGCGCCGCCTGTGTGATACTGGCCGATATGGATACCGCCAAGCGATTCTGCAAGGACAACCCGATCGTGAAAATTATCGGTGTCGGTCATGCTACTGACTCGATCGCATTGCACGGCCGTAAATCCGTGTGCAGTCTCGATGCTACCCGTGTGGCCGGTGAAAAGGCATTCAAGATGGCCGGCAAGTCACAGGATGATATCGATGTGCTGGAAGTCCATGACTGCTTCACTATCGCGGAAATCATGGTCCTCGAAGAACTCGGTTTCTGTGAAAAAGGCAAAGGTGGTACGATGGCCGAATCTGGCGCTACCGCAATTGGCGGAAAAATTCCGGTCAACACATCCGGTGGCCTCAAGTCCAAGGGCCATCCAGTCGGCGCAACCGGTGCGGCCCAGATAATCGAAATTACCGAGCAGTTGCGCGGTAAATGCGGTGAACGACAGGTCGAAGGTGCCAAAGTCGGGATGACCCAGAATATGGGTGGTACCGGCGGTTCAACTGTTTGTCACATACTGGAGGTGGTCTGATGTTTCCGGCAAGAATATGGCGTGAATTTCCGCAGAGATATCGTCTCGAAGCGATTCAGGATAAAGAGACTAAACAGGTCTATTTCCCGCCTCGTGCGCTGGGCGACAATTTTAAAAAAATCGATGGTGAGAAATATGTCCTTCCCGATGAGGGCACCATCTACACATATACTATTATCGAGGTCCCGCCCTCCCAGTTCAAGGACGAGGCCCCCTATGTGGTGGCGATCATCGAACTCAAAGACGGTACCCGTGTGACCTGCCAGATTACCGATTACGATAAAGACTGGCTGGCGATCGGCAAGAAGGTAAAACTCGAATTCCGTCGCATCCAGACCGATGCATTCCACGGCGTGCTGTCCTATGGATACAAAGCTGTTCCCGATCTGGAGTAGCTTATGTATCGACGCATAGAATCGAAGATCGATACGAAATCGGAGGACTTCAAGGCAAACAAGGAACATCATCTCAGATTACGGGATGAGTTTCTTGACAGGCTGGAGAAAATTAAGCAGGGCGGTCCCCCTCACATGGTCGAACGCCATAAAAAACGTGGCAAGATGACTGTGCGTGAACGGCTGGATGCCCTCTTTGATAAGAATACTCCGTTTATCGAGTTGTCTCCTCTGGCAGCTTATGATATGTATAAAAACGAGGCTCCCTCAGCCGGGGTGGTGACCGGAATCGGCGTGGTTCACGGACGTGAGGTGATGGTGGTCGCTAATGACGCCACGGTCAAGGGCGGTACTTATTTCCCGATGACGATCAAAAAGCATGTGCGCGCTCAGCAGGTGGCCGAAGAAAACCACCTGCCCTGCGTTTATCTCGTCGATTCGGGAGGCATCTTTCTCCCCCACCAGGCCGGCACATTTCCCGACCAGGATCATTTCGGAAGAATCTTCTTCAACCAGTCGGTGATGTCGGCCAAGGGAATTCCGCAGATCTCGGTCGTGATGGGCTCCTGTACGGCGGGTGGCGCATATGTTCCGGCCCTGTCCGATGAAACCGTGATCGTCCGCAAACAGGGTACGATCTTTATCGGCGGGCCTCCATTGGTAAAAGCCGCTACCGGTGTGGAAGTTACCGATGAAGAACTGGGCGGCGCGGATGTCCATTGCCGTATATCCGGTGTAGCTGATCATTACGCCCAGAACGACAAGCACGCGCTCGAAACAACTCGTTCAATCATCGCTTCGCTCGATTCACCGGCACGTTTCCCGCTTGACCGCAAGGAACCGGTTGATCCGTATTATGATCCGGAAGAGTTGTATGGTGTCGTGCCGGAGAATATCAAGAAACCTTTTGACATCAGAGAGATTATCGCTCGCGTAGTCGATGACTCCCGGTTCCAGGAATTCAAGGAGCTGTACGGGGTCACGCTGGTGACAGGTTTTGCTCATGTAATGGGTTACCCGGTCGGAATACTGGCTAACAACGGCGTTCTTTTCTCGGAAAGCTCGGTCAAGGGCGCGCATTTCATTGAACTCTGTACTGAACGACGCATACCGCTACTGTTTTTGCAGAATATCTCCGGCTTCATAGTCGGTAAACAGTATGAACACGGCGGTATCGCTTCTGATGGTGCCAAGATGGTTCACGCGGTCGCTAATGCCAAAGTGCCGAAACTCACGGTAGTAGTCGGTGGTTCGTACGGTGCCGGCAATTATGCTATGTGCGGACGGGGCTATTTCCCGAGGTTGATGTGGATGTGGCCGAATGCCCGAATCAGCGTGATGGGCGGTGAGCAGGCGGCTGATGTACTCTGGACTGTCAAGAAGCGGGCTCTTGCCAAAAAAGGTGAAGAAGTTACCGGCGAGATGGAAAAGGAGTTCAAAAAGCCGACTATCGAACGCTATGAGCACGAAGCGACGCCGTATTATTCCGGTGCACGGTTGTGGGACGACGGCATGATCGATCCGGTCGAGACTCGCAAGATGATCGCCCTGGGAATCGCCATGTCACTCAACGCACCAGTACCGAAAACCAAGTACGGTGTCTTCAGGATGTAGACTGCGAGGACTTCATGTCTGATTACAGTACGATAAAATACGATCAGGACGGCAAGGTGGCGCGAATAACATTTTGCCGTCCCGAGATACACAACGCCTTCAACTCGACCATGATAAACGAACTCTATGATCTCTTCATGAAATTGAAAACTGACAGCACCGTTCGGGTCGTGGTCCTGACAGGAGAAGGCAAATCCTACTGCGCCGGGGCTGACCTGAACTGGATGCGCGCGGTGAAGGATTACTCTTACGAACAGAACCTCAAGGAGTCGCTCGAGCTGGCGGCTTTGTTTCGGCTGATCTATGAATTCCCGCGTCCGGTCATCGGCCGTATTAACGGCGCGGCTATCGGCGGGGGCACCGGTTTTGTAGCCGTGACAGATATCGCGGTGGCGGCCGGTGTGGCGATGTTTTCATTTTCTGAAGTCAAAATCGGCGTGGTTCCGGCCTGTATCTCGCCCTACGTCGTCAAACGTGTGGGAGAAGGTCGTGCCCGTGAATTCTTCCTGACCGGTGAAAGGCTGACTGCGTTGCGTGCCAACGAGGCCGGGCTTGTCAACCGTGTGGTCGAAAATGACAAGCTCGACAGCGAAGTCGAGGCTATAGTCGGTCAGATTCTGACATCCGGCCCGGATGCTCTGGCGGTCTGTAAGACTCTGCTACATAAGATCGCCGATCAGAATATGGACGAGGCCGAGAAATACACCGCCGAGGTGATTGCCGACCTGCGCAAATCGCCAGAGGGACAGGAAGGGATGGACGCCTTTTTGAACAAGCGCAAACCGAATTGGGTGGAGTAGAATTCAGATGTTTAAAAAGATACTGGTTGCCAACCGGGGAGAAATCGCCTGCCGGGTACTGCAGGCCGCGCGGGAGATGAATATTCCCACGCTGGCTGTATATTCCGAAGCTGATCAAAACGCGTTACATGTGCTCAAAGCCGACGAAGCCGCGCTTCTGGGTCCGCCTGCGCCGGGCGAGAGTTATCTCAATATCGACAAAATAATTGAAGTAGCAAAAGAACATGGTGCCGACGCGATTCATCCCGGTTACGGTTTTCTATCCGAGAATCATAGATTTGCAAAACGATGCGAGGATGAGGGAATAACTTTCATCGGCTCGCACTCCGAATCTATTCGTTCGATGGGTAACAAAATCGAGGCGCGGCAGATGATGATCGAATCAGGAGTGCCGGTTATTCCCGGTATGTCCGGCTCGGCTTCTGATGTCGACCTGTTTAAATCCGAAGCGGATAAAGTTGGATACCCGGTGCTTCTGAAGGCGGCCGCCGGTGGCGGTGGCAAAGGCATGCGGGTGGTCCATGATCCGGATAATATCGAAGACGCCTTAAATGGCGCGATGCGTGAAGCGAAATCAGCGTTTGGCGACGATTCGGTTTATCTCGAAAAATATATCGAAGAACCTCGTCATGTCGAATTCCAGATAATGGCCGACAAACATGGCAACTGCGTCTACCTGTTCGAACGTGAATGTTCTATCCAGAGACGTCATCAGAAAATCATTGAAGAGACACCTTCGGTCGCTGTCGACGACGAACTCCGCAGGAAGATGGGCGAAGCCGCGGTCCGTGTGGCTAAAGCCTGCGAATACTCCAACGCAGGCACGGTCGAGTTTTTGCTGGACAAGAAAAAGAATTTCTATTTTCTCGAGATGAATACCCGCATCCAGGTCGAACATCCTGTTACCGAGATGGTGGTCGGGGTTGACCTCGTCAAGGAACAGATCCGAGTCGCTTCCGGCGAGAAGCTGTCATTTTCGCAGGAAGAACTTTTCCAGCATGGTCACGCAATCGAATGTCGAATCTATGCTGAGGATGCTGAGAATAATTTCCTGCCATCATCGGGCAAACTGCTGTTCTATAAAGAACCGCAGGGGCCCTTCATCAGGGTCGACAGCGGAGTCTATTCGGGTGTCGACATCACCGTTTTCTACGATCCGATCCTGGCCAAACTGATCGTTTGGGGCGAACGTCGCAACGAAGCGGTCGAACGGATGAAGCAGGCACTGGATGATTATATTGTCCTGGGAGTAAAGACATCGATACATTATCTCAAGGCGATTCTGGAACATCCGGAATTTATCTCCGGCAAAACATTCACAGACTTTATCCCGCGCAATATGAGCGAATGGGAACCGCCTGTGGTATCCGAGGATCAGATCAAGGTCGCGCTACTGTCAGCTGTAATTCATGAGATGAAAAAGAAGCCCGCGGTTACGGAAGGCGGTAAAGAAGAGATGCCTTCGCCATGGAATTCGATCGGCAAATGGGAAATCGGGATGGGAGGTTGAGATGGACCTGGAATTGAAACTGGGCAACAATAACTACTTCGTAACCGTGAATCAGACAAGAGGCGCCTATAAGCTCAAGATCGATCAGGATGAGTTCGACTTCGATCCATTCGATTTCTCCGAGAACTGCTTCAAAATCAACCTGAATGGCAAAACACACATGGTCCACGTTGCCGCCGAGGGCAACAAGGCTTTTGTTCACCTGGATGGATTTGTGATTCCACTCGAACAGATCACAGAAGAATCTGCGCTGGCGGGTGGTTCTGATGAGGTCGTGGACGGCAAGCAGATTGTTAATGCGCCGATGCCGGGCAAGATCGTCAAGATTCCTGTCAATGTCGGCGACCCGGTAACAGAAAAGCAGATCCTGTGTGTGGTAGAAGCGATGAAAATGGAGAACGAAATCCGCTCCAAGCTAAACGGCAAAGTGACCGAGGTCAACCATGCCGAGGGCGACCTGGTCGACACAGACGCCGCTATCGTAGTCGTCGAAGCCTCGGAGGATTAGCCTAAGCCCCTGTTCTTGTGATCATGACGGTTTAACAGTATGGCGTTCATAGCACAACCACCTGTCGCATATCAACCTCTGTGGATATCGTAACATTTAGAAAAGCTGACTCAGTTAATTTAACTATTTATCAGGCAGTAAATGGTCTGATCTGATAAAGGTATTCCCTCTTTTTTTCGATAAAATATAGTAAGAAACTGACACCAAATTAATTCAGGAGAAAATTATGCATCCGGGTTTGATCGGGGGGATTGTAGGCAGTTCTGTCGGGCTGATCGGTGGCCTGATCGGCACCTATATGAGCATTAAAAATACCCGCACGCAGGCTGAACGCAGGTTCATGATCCGTGCTTCAATTTTGATGTGGATCGGCCTGGGGGTCCTCCTGGCATTGCTGTTGATCATCCCGATGCCATACAACTTCTTCCTGTTCGCGCCTTACGGCATAATTCTGCCCCTGTCAATCAGGTACCTCAATAAAAAACAGCAGAAACTACGAGGCGA
>WJMC01000187.1 GCA_014728145.1 Candidatus Zixiibacteriota bacterium
CAGCTCAAGAAACTGCCTCATCGCTTCCTCGCCCACAACCTGCTGGAAATCACGCACCATCATCGGAAACGGATGCGGTCCGACGACTGAGCCGATGGCATAGAACTGATTGATTGGATCCCCCATATAAGCCTCAAAGGCCGAATCTACCGCTTCCTTGAGGGTTTTTAGCCCGAATCCGACCGGTATGACTTTCGTGCCCAGAATCCTCATCCGCACGACATTAGGATGTTCCTTGGCGATATCGACCTCGCCCATGTGGATTTCGCACTTGAGCCCGACCAGGGAGGCCGCGGTTGCCAGGGCGACACCATGCTGTCCTGCGCCGGTTTCGGCAATTATCTTTTTCTTGCCCATCTTTTTGGCCAGCAGGGCTTCGCCGATACAGTGGTTGATTTTATGAGCACCGGTATGATTGAGGTCCTCGCGCTTGATATAAATCTGCGCCCCGCCCAGTTTGCGGGATAGATTGCGGCAATGATAGACCGGGCTGGGGCGTCCGATGTAATGCTGTTGCAGGTAGGCCAGCTCACGTTTGAACTCGGGCTGGTCTTTTAGTTCGAAATATGCCGTGGTGATCTCTTCTAATATATCGATCAGAACTTCGGGAACGAATCTTCCGCCGTATTCACCAAAATAACCCTCTTTATCCGGTTGAACCTTTACTTGTTTTCTTACCTGCATGATCTTCTCCTCTGTTTTGATTCAAGATTCTTTTCGATACTGAACTGCGCTTTTTCAGAACTTTCGAGCCGCGCGTTATCTTGCACAGGCTGATGCCCAGTTCCGAAGCGATCTGTCTCTGGGAAACACCCTCGTAGAGCATCTCCATCAGACGCCATCGCAACGCGACATCCTGAATCTCGGCGGGAGTGAAGATCTCGCTGAAAAGCTTTTCCATAAGCCCGGGATCATCAACTTCGGCGAAAACTTCAGCTACTCTTTTAACCGGCGAGGTCATCATAACGTAATTCTTCTCTGAGCGGTAACTTTCGGTAAGTACTGTATCTCTCTGTTTCTATGTGTAGAAACAGTATAAAACGAAATCGACTTTTGTCAAGAGTTTTTTTGGGGATAGATAAGCAGATTTACGGGCCTGGGTTATTTACCAGCTCGGTAATTTATTCAGCCCTTTGAGTTGCAGGCAATTAAGGTCAGGATTTGATCTTTTTGGCGATTTCTGCCCCGAATTCCATACATTCGCCCACCGCGGAACCATCGGGTACATACTGCATCGAAAGCCCCTCATGGCCGATTTCCCAGCGCATTTCCTCCATCGCCTCGTTGAGCATCTTGACCCCCTTCGGGCTCCACCCGAACGATCCGAAGGCAGCACCGATTTTACCGCGCAGTTTCAAGCCTTTGGCGTAGGTCAGCATATCGCCCATGGCCGGGACGATATTATTGTTCATGACCGGCGAACCCAGGATGACCGCGCGGGCCTCGAGGGCGTCGGTGATGATATCCGAGCGGTGGTTGATCTTGAGGTCATAGAGATCGACCTTGACATCCTCGGAGGCGATTCCACGTGCGATCGCACGTGCCATCTGGTGCGTTGAACCCCACATGGTTCCATAGATGATAACCGCTTTTTCGACCGTCTCGTGACGGCTCCAGCGATCGTAGGCATCGAATACATAATCCAGATCGGAACGCCAGATGAATCCGTGGTCGACAGCCAGCATATCTATATCGAGTTGGTTTTCCTTTAGCTTGGCCAGAAACTTCTGGGCGATATTGGAAAACGGCAGAAAGATATTGGCGTAATATTTGGCAGTCTGAAAAAGCAGTTCACCCTGCTCGGCCTGATCATCGAAACGCAGGCTGGAGGCATAGTGCTGACCAAATATATCATTGGAAATCAAAAGCTTGTCTTTTTCGATATAGCTAACCATACTCTCCGGCCAGTGCAACATTTTAGAGTCGAAAAACTTGACCGAACGGCTTCCCAGATCCAGGGTGTCGCCTTCTTTGATCGTTTCGATCGGCCAGGAGTCGTTGTGAAACTGGCTGATAAGAGATTCTTTACATTTTTCTGTACAGAGGATTTTCTCCGGCTTGACCAGCTCTATAATCTGAGGCAATGATCCGGAATGGTCCATCTCGGCGTGATTGACAACGATATAATCTATCTTATCAGGCTCCGTGACCGCTTTGATATTGGCGACCAGGTCGCCGGCAAAATCTGATTTGACAGTATCGAACAGGACGGTCTTGTCGTCCTTAATAAGGTAGGCGTTAAAAGTTGTGCCTTTTTCGGTCGAGTAGCCATGAAAATCGCGCAGGCCCCAGTCGACCGCGCCGACCCAGAATATATCCGGCTTTATTTCTACCGGTTTCATCTCGAACTCCCTTCAAAATTCAATCAATCATCGATCGGGGTAAAATCCTCTTTGGGCATATTGCAGTCAGGACAAACCCAGTCCTCGGGAAGATCCTCGAAAGCTGTGCCCGGCGGTATATCGTTTTCGGGGTCGCCAATTGCGGGATCATAGACGTAGTCACAGTAATCACAAGCGTATTTCTTCATATCATAAACCGATTGTAGGCGCGTTTGAATCAGTTCTCTGTGAACACCAGGTCGTCGTATTCCATCTCGAAACGCAGTTTGTGCTTGGCTTCTTCCTGCGCCAGCATCTTGAGCGTTTCGCGCACCGCGACATCATCGGCCTGTTCAGCCAGCGATGAATAGAGCCTGAAAGCGTTCTTTTCGGCTTTCATGGCCAGAATCAGGGCATCCTGAAAATCGATATTGGTAGTCAGCTCGACCTCTTCCAGGTGATCGCCGATTTTCAAATCAAGGATTTTCTGCTCCGATTTATGCAGGGCCTTGCCCTCTTTGGCGGCCATCAGCTTGGCTTTATGGCCGAGTTCTTCTTTGGCAAACCCGGAGAACATATCTTTTACGTGAGGCTTATCAACTTTTTCGGACAATTCGACATAGAAGTCATGTGCCTTTTCTTCCTCGCCGATAGCGAAGTCGAGGATTTCATCAACTGAATTGAATTGCATCGTCACCTCTTTGCTGTATTAAGTCTGTTACTCGCTTTAATATTGTACGCAACCTGGCAGATCGGGCTTTGTTCTAAAACGGTGCAAAACCGGCCGAATCCCAGTAATCGTCACGAAGGCTTTCCTGCTGGTTCAAAAGCGCCTGGTAATGACCCTTTTCCCACTCTGCCAGTTCATCGTAGAATTTACTGACCTCTTCCACCTCAGCTTTTTCAGACTGCTCCTTGTAGAATTTCATGGCGTCCAGTTCGAGTTGGATTCCGATCGAAAGAGCGCTCATCTCCATATGGGCATCTGTCAAACGGGACTTGAGATCATCGGAAAAGATCGGCGACATCCCCGACAGATCGAGCTTGCTTCCGAAATTGATACTGGTATTTGGCTTTCCGGTCTTCAGTATGGAATCATACTGCTCCTTCAAAAAGCGCATATGATCCAGCTCTTCGGAGGCCAGGGTATCAAAAACTTCCTGTCCCTTGGAGTCCTCGGTTGTACGGGCGGCCATCTTGTAAAAACTGTGACCGTCGCGTTCGCCCTTGATTGCCAGTTTTAATCCTTCTAACATTTCTTTTTGCTTATTATCCATAACTTTTACTCAATCGGTGATTCCATTGAAAATTCCTGGAAATCGAAATAATACCCGGTGTTGTTGAGGTAATCGATTTCCGCCTGTACTATCGCTTTGTGACCTTCCTCGATCTTCAGGAAATGCTTGAACATCTTGCCGTCTTCACCGAGCTCATCGACCATCTTCTGATAAAACGCGGAAGTCTCGGTTTCCAGCTCGAGAGCCTTGCGAAGCATTTCCATCTCGGAGCCGTAATCCTCACGAGACATCTCTTTGTCGAGTTTCTTAACCCCGGCTTCGAGTTTATCCTTGGGGGGGACGATCGTGCCCAGTTTTTCGGGGACGATCTTGCCGGTATCCTGCCACTGCTTGAGGCAGTTTTCGAGGTAGTCAATATGGCCCTGTTCCTCTTCTCCCAGGACCTTGTATATTCTTTTGCCGGTATCATCGTTCGAATCACCGGCGGCGCTCATGTAACAGTCACGGACCTTGGTCTCATATTCGAGCGCTGTCTTGATTGCTTCTTCGAGAGTCATCGAATCCTCCGTAAGTATCAGTATATTGTTGCTGATAATATATACCGGGCATCCTGTTTGTCAAACTGAATGCCCGGCATAAGTATCATAAAAAATGTCTCATTAGACTGATTTACTCGCCTTCACCGCCGCCCTTGCGTCCGCCCAGCTCGCGGTCAATAATGTACAGGCCCTGGACCTTGTCGCCCACCATGGTAAGTTTCTGGACGATCTCATCGGTTGAGGACTCTTCCTCGACCTGCTCATCGACGAACCACTGTAAAAAGGAACGGGTGGCATGATCTTTCTCATCCTCGGCCATATCGACCAGTTTGTGGATCAGGCCGGTGACCTTCTGCTCATGCGCAAAGGCATCCTTGAAAACTGCCAGTGGTGATTCCCACTCGGTCGGGGGAGCGTCGATCTGTTTGAGGGTAACCCGGGCACGACGATCGTTTATGAAGCCATAGAATTTCATGGCGTGAAACATCTCTTCCTGTGCCTGAGCTTTCATCCAGCTGCTCATGCCGGTATAGTTGTTATCTTCCAGGTAAGTTGCCATTGAGAGGTACATGTAGGCTGAATACATCTCAGCGTTGATCTGTTCGTTTAAAGCATCGCGCATCTTGTCACTAAGCATTGTCATCTCCTTTTCAGTTTATATACATCGTTTTGTTCTCAATCATATCATGAAAAGAACAAAAACAAATCCCGGAAGTTTCCAAAAGTCGACCAAAATTAACAGTATTTTGTGCGCACAATATCCGGGGAATCATGACTCAGGATAACATCTTAGGAACCATACGGATACATATTCTTCTTAATGACCGAGAAGTCATCCAGAAGCTTGTTGTGCTTCTCTTCATCTGTCATCAGATAATGAATCAGATATTCGGGGACTACCATCTTACGGCCTTCCAGAGCCTTGAGGGCTTCTTTTGCCATTTCGATTGTCTTTTGCTCAATCCGGATGTGGTTTTCGACCTCGGTCCAGACTTTGTCGAGATCCTCCGGAGTGATAGAGACCGGCTTTTCGGCCAGGGCGTTGACGATGAATTCCTGTACGCGATGATGCATCTGGGAATCATGCTGAATGATTTCCATTATCATACGGATAAGCGGATTGTCTGTCTTTTCGATAATCTGGCCTGTGGATGACACGGCGGAATCTTCGATCGCCTGCCAGCGCTTCATATTCTCAATTATCTGATCCTGGATTTCCTTGGTGGACATGGGGTTTCCTCCTCTTAGAATATTGTCTCTGTCGTTTGCATTCAATATTTGTCATTGATTTCATTAGTGCACGAAATGTTTTTTGAGATTATATCATAAAACTCCTTTTAAGTCAAGCGATTAAAAGCAACCTGATTACTCCATTTAGTTGCTGTATAGAACAGAGATAATCAGCCTTATGTTCAGGAAGATTCAACAATCTTCTGGATTTTCCGTTACCTGTTTGTTATAGTTGTAGGTGAAAAAAGATAACTGCGGGAGGACAACGGTGAATAAGCCGAAGATATCATCTCTGGAGCCGAAACAGCTTAAACTCGGGCCGAAAAGCTACTGGTGGTGTGCCTGCGGTCACTCCAGCCAGCAGCCGTTTTGTGACGGCACCCATAACTCTGAGGCCGACGGCATCACCCCGGTGAAATTCGATATCATCGAGGAAAAAGAAGTCTGGCTGTGCATGTGTAAACATACGGGCAACCCGCCCTATTGCGACGGGATGCACTGTAAATTGGAAGAATACAAGGACAAGTAACAAGTTCAATCAGCTTTTTAGCCGCATCCATTTCAATAATTATCTCTCCCTCGATCACGGCCAGGACTGATGACTGTAAGCTTTGCTCGCATTTCTCATGCCCTGAAAGTGCCTGCAGGATGATTTTCTCAGAAGAAGTGTTGACCTCAGCGATAAATATGTTATAGTAAGTGCATGCGGCTTATCTGGCTGACAGATATACACCTGGATCATCTCAAAGACGACGATGCACAGTCGTTTTGTCAGCGGGTCAATGATTCCGGTCCCGATAATCTCCTCCTGACCGGCGATATATCCAACGGTGAAAAAATCGAAAAACATCTCAAGATGATCAAAAAGCAGATCTCATGCCCGGTATATTTCGTTCTCGGCAACCATGATTTCTACAAATCATCAATTTCCGAGGTCAATAAGCTGGTCGAAAAGATCACTTCCAAATCCAAACAACTGATCTGGATGGATAAATCCCGGGCCGTCAAGCTGAGCGATACAATTGCCCTGGTGGGGCACAGCGGTTTCAACGACGGGCGCAACGGCGATTACGAAAATTCCGAATATGAGCCGGCGGATTTTTACGAAATCGAGGAATTCAAGGATATCAGTGAGGAAGAGCGGCTTGAATTGATGAAAAAACTTGCCGATGAATCTGCTGATCATATCAGGAAAGTCCTTCCCGAGGCCTGTAAGACTGCTCCGGAAGTAATCATGCTTACCCATGTTCCGCCTTACAGCGAGGCCTGCTGGTTCGAAAGCGAAGTTACCGACAAAAACCATCAGCCGTTTTTCTCGAGTAAAGCTATGGGGGAAGCGATCGACGAAGTTATGGCTGACTTCCCCAAAACCGGTCTGACTGTATACTGTGGTCACACACATCATTCGGGCGAGGCCCGTATCGCTGACAATATCAAGGTCTATACCGGCGCGGCCACCTACGGCTTTCCCGTTGCCCAGAGAACGTTTTACATCTCCTGATAGATCAACTTTCTCTCTCTATGTATATCTGAAGCTGAACCTTTATTAAAATTCCATCTGTTAAAACACCACCACTTTAATCTAAAATACTGAAGCCTTTGCCGCTCAACTATCTCGGTTAATATCCGATAATTATTATGCGATATCCGGGGTGATGTTCACCATTTCAAGAGGGCAGAAAAATGCACAAAG
Source organism: Candidatus Zixiibacteriota bacterium (assembly GCA_014728145.1). Classification (NCBI taxonomy): domain Bacteria; kingdom Pseudomonadati; phylum Candidatus Zixiibacteriota; species Candidatus Zixiibacteriota bacterium. The sequence continues at coordinate 7,022 of WJMC01000187.1, forward strand.
CAACTCTGGTAATTACAACAATCATCTTAATCGGGGCGGTTTTATTTCTCAATCAATCCGAGAATCGTGGCGCGACACCTTCCGATGCGCTCAATACTTGTATCAGTGCTGTCAAAACCGGCGATATGAAAACCTTTTCGGAGTACACTATCGACGGTGACAGGTTCTGGTCTGAGTGGAAAGCGGCCACTGAAAATGAACGGGAGCTGGTGAGGAGCATGTTGCCTCAATTGATGGGTGAAATCTGTTTTTTCGATTATGAGGTCACCAAACAGGAAGTATCAGGCGACAGCGCAACATTGTGGGTAGAAATTGAAGGCCGAACCGACCTTGATGATCCAGAAAAGGTAATAATGAAAAGAGAGGGAAATCGCTGGAAAATCGAAATCGCTGAAACCTACAGATAGTCTTCAACAACCATAAAAAAACAGCCTGCCCGCAAGCAGACTGTCAGGAAGGGATGATAGGCTCTTTGTAAGAGCGCGGTATATATCTGAATACACCGCATTAATACTAATGTAACATCAGCAATTTTGCAAGCGGAATCAGCCTGAAATCACCGTCCTTATCTTCCTAATTTTTAGACATCACATAGTCATGAATCGCCCGTGCGGCGGTCTTTCCCGCTCCCGCGGCCAAAATCACGGTTGCTCCTCCGGTGACGATATCACCACCGGCATAAACAGCATCGCGCGAGGTCAGCATGGTGTCTTCTTTGGCGATGATATTTCCCCACTTGTTGGTCTCCAGGCCGGGAGTGGTCTGAGGAATCAACGGATTGGAGGAGTTGCCGATTGCGACCACGACAGTATCGACCGGGATCTCGTAATTAGAGCCCTCGATCGGGATCGGCCGACGGCGTCCTGAAGCGTCCGGCTCACCCAGTTCCATCTTCAGGCACTCCATAGCCTTGACCCAGTTGTTCTCATCACCGATGAACCTGATCGGCGTGGTCAGAAACTGAAACTCCACACCTTCCTGTTCGGCATGATGGATCTCTTCGATACGGGCCGGCATCTCCTTGCGGGAGCGCCGATAGATGATATAACCGTTATCGGCTCCCAGGCGCAGGGCGGTTCTGACAGCATCCATAGCGGTATTTCCACCACCCAGAACAGCTACGTTTTTACCGGAGGCGACCGGTGTCGGCGCTTTCGGGAAATCAAAGGCGCGCATCAGGTTGTTTCGAGTCAGGTACTCATTGGCGGAATATACGCCACCGAGATTCTCGCCCGGGATGCGCATGAAGTTCGGCAGTCCGGCTCCGGTGCCGATAAAGACTGCGTCGAAACCATCCACTTCGAACAGCTCGTCGATTGATTTGAGTTTGCCGATTACATGGGAAGTCTTGACTTCCACACCCATCAGGCTCAGGTAGTCGACTTCAGCCTGGACTATCTCTTTTGGCAAGCGAAATTCGGGGATACCATAGACCAGCACACCTCCGGCGCGATGAAGCGCTTCGAAGATAGTGACTTTATGGCCCAATTTTGCCAAATCACCGGCGACTGTCAATCCGGCCGGTCCGGAACCGACGATGGCGATTTTTTTACCGGTCGAGGCTTTGATCTCGGGTACCTTGATCTGGCCCTTGTCGCGTTCGTAATCCGCCACGAATCTTTCCAGGTGACCGATTGCTACCGGATCACCTTTTTTCCCGGTGATACAGACTTCCTCGCATTGTTCTTCCTGCGGACAGACACGACCACAGACGGCGGGTAGGGAGTTGGTTTCCTTAATTTTACGGGCCGCTTCCACGAATTTACCCTGTGTTACCAGGTCGATAAAAGCTGGAATATCGACTTCCACCGGGCATCCGGCAATACAGGGAGCCTTCTTGCAATCCAGGCAGCGCTGGGCTTCTTTTATGGCCAGCTCTTCGGTCAGGCCAAAAGGAACTTCGTTGAAATTTCTGACACGGTCTTCCGGTTTCTGTTCGGGCATCCTAACCCGCGGAATTTTGCGCCGGTCTTTTTTGGCAACTTTTCCAATCTGGCCCGGCTCTACATACTGTATATCATCTTTTTTAGTTTCCGCCACCTTGTTCTACCTCCAGTAGCTGTCTATGACATAGGTTATTTTTTCAGTCCGATTCTGCAATGTTCAAGATAGTCGTCGTAGGCCTTTTTCTCCTGTGGCAGGTACATCCGCTGTCTCTGGGTCAATTCGTCGAAATCGACTTTATGGCCGTCGAAATCCGGACCATCGACACAGGCAAACTTGGTTTCACCGCCGATAGTAACACGACACCCCCCGCACATACCGGTACCGTCGACCATGATTGGATTGAGGGAGACCCAGGTCTCGATATCATACTTTTCAGTCAACTTGGAGACGTTTTTCATCATGATCACCGGCCCGATCGCCATCACAAAGTCGATCTTCTCACCATCATCGATCAGCTTCTGCAAGGCATCGGTGACAAATCCCTTCATGCCGTAACTGCCGTCGTCAGTCGTTACGACAAGATCATCGGTCGCTTCCTTGAGCAAATCCTCCAGGATGACCAGGTCCTTGTTGCGAGCTCCGATAATACCGATTACCTTGTTGCCTTCGGCCTTGAGCGCGCGGGCGATCGGGTTAATGGGAGGGATTCCCACACCGCCACCGATTACCACGCAGGTACCGTATTTGTTTACATGCGTCGGTACACCCAGGGGGCCGACCACATCCTGGAATTTTTCTCCGACTTCCATGCGGACGATCTCCGCGGTCGACATACCGACCTCCATCACCACCACGGTCAAAAGCCCTTTCTCGCGCTCGAGATGGCCGATCGACATCGGAATTCGTTCGGAATGGTCGTAAGCGCGCAGGATGATGAACTGCCCGGCATTGGCTTTCTTCACCAGTTCAGGTACGTAGATTTTAAACATGGTGATTTTCGGGCAGAGCTCCTCTTTGTAAGCAATCTCATTATTTTCCATCAGTTCACCCGTTCAGTTTCTTTCTTTATTTAGATGATACGTTTTCTTCCACCAGTTTTTTAGTATCATGGGCGATAACAAGTTCCTCATTGGTCGGTATCACCAGCGCTCTGACCCTGGATTCATCAGAGGAGATATCGGATTCGGTACCCTTGGCTGATTTGTTTTTAGCTTCGTCAAATTCCAATCCGAGCCAGTCCATGTCGCTCAACACCCCGGCCCTGACATCAGGTGAATTTTCACCGATTCCCCCGGTGAAAACGATACAATCGATGCCACCCATGGCCGTGGCGTAAGAACCGATATACTTTTTGACCCGGTAGCAATACATGGCAAAAGCCAGGATCGCACGATCGTTGCCTTCATCTTTTGCCTCGATGATGTCACGCATATCGGAAGAGACACCCGAGACACCGATCAACCCGGAATGCTTGTTTAAAAGCGTCCGGGCTTCATGCAAAGAGAGTTCCTCTTCGCTCATGATACGCAGGATGATGGCCGGGTCGATATCGCCCGAACGAGTTCCCATGATTAGTCCTTCAAGAGGAGTGAAGCCCATCGATGTATCGATCGAGTTTCCGTACTTGACAGCCGCGATTGAAGCGCCGTTGCCCAAGTGGCAGGTGGCGACCTTGATATCTTCCAGCTTTTTGCCCAGCATTTTGGCGGCCCGGTTGGCCACGAAAACATGCGAGGTGCCATGGAAACCATAGCGGCGAATCGAATACTTTTTATACAGCACATACGGCAGACCGTACATATAAGCATAATCCGGTATAGTATGATGAAACGCTGTATCGAACACCGCCACCATCGGCAGGTCGCCCAGAATCTTCATACAGGCTGAAATACCCCGCAAATTATGAGGGTTATGAAGCGGAGCAAGTTCGATCATGTTGCGCAGATGCATCATGACCTCTTCGGTGATCATGATCGAACTGGTGAACATCTCACCACCGTGAACCACGCGATGACCGACCGCGTGAATTTCTGATTTGTCCTTGATGACACCGTGGTTGGGGGACAGCAGTACGCTGACGACATGTTCGATCGCCATGATATGATCGAGAATATCACCGGATATCTTGACCATCGGTCGATCATGGGGCTTATGCGCCAGCACCGCACCCGACATCCCGATGCGGGTGACAGAACCTTTGGCGAGAGGATATTCCTTGTCCATGTCGATCAACTGGTATTTGACCGAGGAGGAACCGCAGTTGAGTACGAGTATGTTCATTCTTTTGCCTCCTTGATCTTGTTGCCGTCGGCATCGTAACGGAAGAAGCCCTGGCCGGTTTTAACACCCAGCTGACCGGCGCGCACCATCTTGCGCAAGAGCGGACAGGGATTGTACTTATGTTCGGAGAGTTCGTCGAGAAGGTTCTCCATCCAGCTCATGACCTCATCCAGCCCCATCATATCGGCCAAACTGAGAGGTCCCATATTGAATCCGAATCCGAGCTTCATGGCGGTATCGATATCTTCAGCTGAGGCGATACCCTCCATCAGGACATGCATCGCCTCGTTCAGAAACGGCACGATAATCCTGGTGGTCACATAGCCCGGATATTCATGCACCATCACCGGTGTCTTGTTCAAAAGATCCGCGAAATTACGAATCGTCTGCACAGTGCTTTCGGAAGTCTTCAGACCACGCACGATTTCGACTACCGGCACTTTGTGAACCGGGTTGAGAAAGTGCAGGCCAATGATATTCTGGGGGCGGGAGGTTGCCGCCGCCAGCTCGGTTATGGAGAGCGTTGAAGTGTTTGAAACAATCACAGTATCGTCACGGCAGATATGATCGAGATGGGCCAGAAGCAGTTTTTTGGCTTCCAGGTCCTCCTGAATAGCCTCGATAACCATGGGTGCGTCCTTGGCTGGTCGATAGTCACCAGCGGGTGTGATGCGCGAGAGAATAGCTTTTTTCTCAGACTCGGTGATTCCCCAGCGTTCGATCTCGCGATCGAGCCGGTCGCCGATTTCATCATGGGCATGTGTGGCCAGTTGCAGGTCCTTGTCGACCAGTACGACATTTGTGCCGGTTCCAGCAATTACCCTGGCGATACCCTGCCCCATGACACCGCCTCCGATAATCACTATTTTATTGAATGAAGCCATCAGACATTCTCCTGATTTATATAATCATTTCTCCCGGCAATCCTACGTCGGCCGCCGGTTTAGGAATATATAAAACAGGTCGGCATTATCAAGCGAATTTGCATCCTCACAAAACTTTAAGAAATCCTGAAAAAGTATAGGATATGCGACATCTCCCCCCGGCGCAATCAGGGAAAATACCCATTTTGTCGTCAATTTGCCAGGTTTTTACGCAGTCGCGGAGGTCGCCTGGATCAGCAGATTTGCCCCTTTTAATGCTCGACCTGGATTGGTTAAACAGGCCGTTTAAATATTACAGTTTGATCTTCTTTATCTCGACCTTTGTCTCGGTATTATGGCCTTTAATATATTCTTTTTTCCAGCGCTTGAAATCATCCAGCCGGAAGCGATCCTTTTCCATCTCCCAGCTTCCTTCCCTGAAATAATAGTAGATGTATTCTGGAAAGAAAAGCGATTTGCTGGCGATAGCGAGTTCATCGAGGTACTCATCGGTGACATCCGGATACTTGGCTGTGTAGCTGATCCAGTGTTCTGCAAGCCGTTTACGGCAATCCAATTCTTCCTTGTAAGTGTAGCGGTATTTTTTCTCATCAGGAAACTGTTCGAAGAATTTTTCGGTCCGCCACTGCAGGCGCTCATCGCCGTAAATTCTCCAGGCTGCCATAACGTGAGGCTTGGTCATAACATCCTGCGAAATCTTAACCTGGTAAATAACGCCTTCTATCTCAGAGGCCGAGGACTGCATGGCCGTGCATAAGACGAGGGCGATGAAAATGACAATTAGCTGATAATTTATTAATTTGCAATGACTTCTCACGACATACCACCTTTCCGGGAAATCATTATCCCACATTTATATAATCGGTAAAATTGAAATATTATTGAATCGAATTGAAGCGCTTGCAATCTGGATATAAAAAGTGTATTTTTTGCCTAAGATGATGGCAGGAAGCGATATAAACGGAAACCTGTTTCGGCTGGAGCAGGTCAGCTACTCAAGCGGGGAAGTCGAAATACTGCACGATATCACTCTCGAGGTTCCCCGGGGTGAAATTGTCCTCCTTACCGGACCCTCAGGCTCCGGCAAAAGTACTTTGCTCAGAATTTTCAACACGCTGTTAACTCCTTCGCGGGGAAGAGTATACTATAAAGGAAAAGATTTGGGCGACTTCAACCCGGTCGAGTTTCGTTCCAGAACGATTCTCTCCGGCCAAAAACCGATCTTGCTCGAAGGCACTGTGCGCGATAATCTCCTCCTCCCGTTTTCGCTCAAAAGCAATCAGGGCAGGCAGGCCGACGATCACTTATTTGCCGGACTTCTCGAAAAGGTCGATCTGCCTTCTTCATTTTTGGATAAAAAGGCGGGCATGCTGTCCGGCGGAGAAGCTCAACGTATGGCTCTGGCACGGGTGCTGGCCCTGCGACCGGAGACCCTGCTTTTGGATGAACCGACCTCGGCTCTGGATATCTCGCACGAGGAAAGAGTTTTGGCTTTCATGGAATCACTGCGGGGTAAAATCAACCTGATCGTGGTAGCCCATTCGACAGCCTATCTCGACCTGGCCGACCGGGTGATTATCCTCAAAAACGGCCGGCTTAACCGCCTCGCAGATGAACTCAGCGCTACCGAATTTAAGGCTATACTGGGAGAAAACATCTGATGGAAGGTCCCAGTATTCAGAATATCAGTACCGTACAGATCGCGATCTGTTATATCCTGTTTCTTCTGGTCTTCACACTGATCTGGTATTACAGGCTGAAGCTTGGCAGAGACGCGTTGTTTTCAACGATTCGGATGAGCGCTCAATTGTTTCTGGCCGGACTTGTGCTGAAATACGTGTTCGAGTTCAATTTCTGGTATACGGTACTGATCATCCTCTTGATAATGCTCTCGTTCGGAGTGCACACGATCATCAGCCGGGTGAGGCTTAAATTCCGACGCAGTACACTCAATCTGTTTTTGAGCCTGATGATCGGATGTTGCGGAACGATGATTTTCTTTGGCGGTCTGGTGGTGCGTTATGAGCCCTGGTACGATGCCCGCTATCTGATCCCGCTGTTGGGTATGATCATCGGTAATTCCATGAATGGATGCGCCCTGGCTCTGGATCGATATTACAGCAGTATGCGCGACAATCGTGACCGGGTTGAGGCGATTCTGGCTTTTGGGGGGACCCCTTTCGAAGCCTCCCGGCATATATTCATCCAGGCTTTCAAGGCTTCGATTCTGCCGACTCTGTCGTCGATGACCGGTATGGGGGTGGTGTTTCTGCCGGGTATGATGACCGGGCAGATCCTCTCCGGGGCGGAACCGTTTCTGGCAGTCAAGTACCAGATCGCGATTATGCTGGCAATTCTATCGGCCACGGTTTTTTCCAGCTTTATCCTCCTTAAGCTGGAAACCCGGCTGGTATTTAACCGCCGGGCTCAGCTAATCGAACTCTGATTATTCGCAGAAGACTTTGACCTGGTCGCCGTCATCAGAAGTAATATCGATACTGAGGGTACGCAGGGCGGTGATGATCTCCTCCAGATCATCAGCTTTGAACTTGCTGACATCGAAGTCAATGCCTTTCTCCGCAAAGGCCCTGTCGACTTTGTCTTTGGCTTCGCCCGGTAACAGCGATGAAAGCTTGATTCCGGCTTTGAGAAGCTGAAACGGCACCCTGATATTGACACGATCCCGCGAGCCTCCTTCTGCGGATTCGACTTTTACCCTCAGGTACTTCGGTAACTCCGGAGAATCGCTGACGATCGTTTCCGACTTCTCATTATTCGTACCGGATTCGATGGCGGCTATCAACCTCTCGGCTTCATCGACCGAGATCTTGCCTTCCGACAACATGTTGAGAATCTTTTTTCTTTCTTCACTCATGGCATTGCTCCTATCTGAAGTTTATATATACATTATCACCAGATTTGGATTTGACATCGATCATGAGACCCCGCATATGCCAGGCCAGGTAAAGAAACATCGGCCCGGCTTTGTGAATCTTGCAATCCCGTCTCAGTAGCAGTTTTATCAATCTGATCAAGATCACCAGCGGAAACAGGGCCAGCATGAGGATTATCAGCACAGGCCAGAACAAAAACAGCGGAAGCCAGAGTCCGAACTTTTTGCGGTCGTCCGCGAATATCCTGACCTTCCCAACCATCGGAAACATATCACTTCAACCTTTCCAGCGCCTCTTCGACCGTGATCTCACCCTTGTCGAGCAGGTCGAGCACTTCCTGTTTCGGTGCAACTTTCTCGACCTCGACGAAATCGAGTTCAGCGGCTATTCTCTTAAGCCGGCTTTTGATCGTCGGGTAACTGACCCCGAACAGCTTCTCCGTCTGCTTGATCGAACCGTCGGACTGAATAAAAGCCACTACGAAAACCTGGTCCGCATCAGATAATCTGGCCAGAGGGGGCAGTTTGAATTCTCCCTCAATCGCTACTTTGCTTTCTCGCAGGCGGATTCGCTCAACCACGAACTGCTTGCCCTTAGTCATCTCAGTCAGTATGTTCCAGCTGCCGGCCATCGCACCTCCAATTCAATAAATTTATCTACATATATCGTAATAATTCACATAATGTTTCGTAAAAATTAAATAAATTAATTTATCATGTCAAGATTATTAATAAAATTTATATTGATTTTAAGGCTGTCACTGCCTGATAATGTCGTTTTCGGGCGATCCTTTCAGCTTGACTTAAAACGGAAATTTGCATAAACTTATCTGAATCCAAAGGATCCTCAACCGGGATCGCTGGAGTCAGTCTATGTTGTTGAAATAAATATACTTGCATATATCCCCAAGGGAGGAAGTCCAATGGCGATAGAAGGTTTAAAAGATGTTCTGGCTGATCTCGGGCTGGAGGAGATTAACCAGGGCGGTTCCGATGGTACCAGCTGGTTCGGTTCCGGCAAGGAATCCAAAAGCATCAGCCCGATCGATGGTTCGGTGATCGCGACTGTAAAACAGGTCACCAAAGAAGAATATGACAGGATTATCGATGCCAACCAGAAGGCGTTTGAGATCTGGCGCGAGATACCTGCTCCGAAGCGGGGTGAAATAGTGCGCCAGTTCGGCCATGCCCTGCGGGAGAAGAAAGATTCGCTGGGCAAGCTGGTGACGATCGAGATGGGCAAATCGGTTCAGGAGGGCTGGGGCGAAGTGCAGGAAATGATCGATATCTGCGATTTCGCCTGTGGCCAGTCGCGGATGCTGTACGGCAAGATGACTCACTCCGAGCGTTACCGTCATAGGATGTACGAACAGTGGCATCCGCTCGGAACGGTAGGTATCATCTCCGCTTTCAATTTCCCGGTGGCGGTCTGGTCCTGGAATCTGGCAATCGCGATGGTTTGTGGCGATGTCTGTACCTGGAAACCGGCCTCTCATGTTCCCCTGACCGCGATTGCCTGCCAGAAAATCATGATGGGGATTCTCAAGGCCAACGATCTTCCGGGTGGAATTTCGACCCTGATCATAGGGCGCGGTTCCGAGATCGGTGAGGTAATGCTCGAGGATAACAGGATGCCCCTGATCAGTTATACCGGTTCGACCAAGATCGGTCAGCATATCTCGGAAGTTGTGTCAAAACGCTTCGGGCGTACGATCCTGGAACTGGGTGGAAACAACGCCCTGATAATCACTCCCGACGCCGATCTGCAGCTGGCGGCCAAGGCGGTGCTTTTCGGCGCAGTCGGAACTGCCGGTCAGAGGTGTACCTCAACCCGGCGGGTGATAGTCGAAAAATCTATCAAAAACAACTTCATCGAACTTTTGAAATCCTATTATGAAAAAGTCACTATCGGCAATCCGCTGGATCAGAGCAACCTGATGGGTCCGATGGTGGATGCTTCCTCGACCGATGTGTATCTGGAAGCGATTGAGATCATGAAAAAGCAGGGCGGTGCCTTGCTCTGGGGAGGCGAAAAAATGGATCTTGAGGGTGGCTGTTACGTTACCCCATCTGTGGCTGAGGTCACTCCTGGCCTGGAAATCGTCAAGGAAGAGACTTTCGCCCCGCTTTTGTATATCATTGAATACGACAATCCGGTCACCAACGCGATCCGTATCCAAAACGATGTGCCCCAGGGGCTGTCATCCTCGATTTTCACTAACAATATGCTGGAAGCCGAGGAGTTTCTCTCGGCAGTCGGCTCCGATTGCGGAATCGCCAACGTCAATGTCGGCACCTCGGGAGCTGAAATCGGTCTGGCGTTCGGCGGTGAAAAAGAGACCGGCGGCGGACGTGAATCCGGCTCGGATGCCTGGAAGGAATATATGCGCCGTCAGTCCAACACGATCAACTGGTCTGGGCGCGCCGAACTGGCCCAGGGTATCAAGTTCGATTGATCGAAAGCTGGAACTGTAAAGTATGGTATAATTAAAGGAACCCCTCCTGCGTGAGGGGTTCTTTTATTCTCTAATGGGGATTTATGATGGGAATCAGGGATGATCGGTGAGCTGGCGGCATTGTTTACAGCTTTTATCTGGTCTTTGAGCTCTCTGTTTTTTACCGCCGGTGGACGGGAAATCGGTGCCCTCAATGTCAACCGGATTCGGCTCATTTTCGGGGTAATCCTTTTGGGGATAGCCCTTTTTATCACGCAGGGCTGGATTTGGCCACCGAATGTCTCCAATGATGAAATCTTCTACCTGGCGATTTCCGGTGTAATCGGCCTGGTGATCGGCGATTCATTTCTTTTTTCTGCCATGGTCATGCTGGGGACCCGGGTGACGATGCTGATATTCTCGCTGTCACCCGCAATCGCGGCGATCACAGCCTGGCTGGTGATGGACGAAACCCTGGACTTGCTCTCGATTGTCGGCATGGTGATCACTCTGGCGGGTGTGATCTGGGTCACTATCGAAAAACCGAACAGCAAGAAAATTACGAAAGTCAATATAACAGCCAAAGGAGTGATCTTCGCTTTTCTGGGCGGTGCGGGCCAGGCGATCGGAATCGTGTTTGCTAAAAAAGGGCTGGAGGCGGGGCTCGATCCGATGGCGGGTACGTTCATCCGAATGCTCGCCTCGACTATTGCGATCTGGATTATTGCAGTTCTGACCGGAAAACTTATCTCCACAATCAAGTGCTTCAAGAAACCACGGGGAATCATGTACGCCTGGGGTGGTGCAGTGACCGGACCGTTTCTGGGGGTGTGGATGTCCCTGGTGGCGGTCAAACATACTGAAGCCGGAGTAGCCATGGCGATCATGTCGATCGTCCCGGTTCTGGTGATACCCTGGGTGATAATCTTCTTTAAAGAGAAAGTCTCAATGCGGGCTGTTCTGGGGGCTGTTCTGGCTGTCTGCGGGGTGTTTATCCTGTTTCTGCATTGAGCTACCTCTGGCGGCGCTTTTTGCGGGCCAGCATCTTGGTACGGGCATACTGACGCATATCCTCGACCGTATCGAGCTCATCGACGATCTCCTCTCCCAGTAAAGTCTCGATCGCATCCTCGAGTGTAATAATGCCTTCGGTACCGCCATATTCATCGACCACCAGAAAGATATGCTCTTTACGCCGTATGAATTCCTCCAGGATCATCGCCACCGATTTGGTCTGCGGTATGACATAGATCGGCTGGGTCAGTGACTCCATAACGACATCGCGCTCACCATTGAAGTAGCTCTCGATAATCCGCGAGCGATAGACAAACCCGAGAATATTGTCGATGTCTTTGTCATAGACAAGTAACTTGGAGAAGCGGATCGGGTTATGTGTCTTGATTATATCCGCAACGGAATCATCCTTGTGAAAAGCCATCACCACCGCCCGGGGTGTGAGGACATCTTTGGCCTGAATCTTATGCAGGTGCAATAGATTGCTGAGTATGTCGATTTCTTTTTCGCGCAGAACACCTTCTGATTTTCCGAGCTGGGCCAGCATCAGGATCTCATCGCGGGTGAGGTGTCCGCCTTTGTGACGACGAGTGATCAGCGATGAGACCAAATTCAGAAACAACACGAAAGGATAACTGATTACGATCATCACCGTAATAGTATAAGCACTCAGAGGAGCGAGCTGTTTGCGGTAGACTGCTCCAATGGTTTTAGGAATGATTTCAGAGAAGACCAGAATCGCAAATGTCATCACCGCGGAAGCTATAGCGACGTATTGATCGCCGAAAACCTTTAAAGTTTGAGCGCCCACTCCAGCGGCCCCCAAAGTATGAGCGATCGTGTTCATGGTCAGGATGGCAGAAAGTGGTTTGTCGATGTTGTTTTTGAGATCGGTCATGATCACACCGCTCTTTTTGCCTTCTTCGACCAATACGCCGATATAGGCGCGCGACAGTGACAAAAGCACCGCCTCCATCAACGAGCAGATGAAAGAGACTATGATTGAAAGAAGAAAAAATGCTATCAGGGCAGTCATCGAATAATCACCACTTTCTGATATATTTCTTCGACCGGATTAGACCTAAAATAAACATGCAGACATATGGATGGCATATAATTGAATTTAAGAAAAACGCTGTGGGATTGTCAAATCAAATCTGCAATCAGACTTTTTCAAATTCAGCCCGGGCGTTGGTCTGCGAAATCACCTGCTGTTTGAGCCAGTCTTCTTTTGAAAGGCGAACATCGCAGACGATTTCGCCTTCGTCGGTAAAAAATTGATCTTTGATAAATACGCCATCGGTCGCCAACAGCCTTAGAATCAAGCCGGTCAAATTGAGCGGGAAACTGATCCTGTACCTGGCGGAAAGCAGCTTTTCGATCACTTCGGCCTTTTGAAGGGCGGACCTTGCAGAGTCGCGGTAGGCTCGCGAGAGCCCTCCCGTCCCGAGCTTGATCCCACCGAAATAGCGCGTCACCACTACCGCCAGGTTGCAAAGCTCTGCCCCGCAGATCGCATCGTAGATGGGCCGTCCGGCTGTACCTGAAGGTTCTCCGGCGTCGGAGTAACGAAATCTCCCGGGTTGATCGATAGTAAACAACCGCCACGCGTAACAGTTGTGGCTGGCATCATGAAAATGCTTCGCGGTTTCCGCGATTGTATCCTCGGCTTCGGTTTCATTGCCACAGGGGAAAACAGTGGCGATAAACCGTGAGCGCTTTATCTTCAGTTCTGTTCGGACCTGTTGTTTGACAGTCCTGTATGAATCGATCAAATTAGAGCGTTACTCTTTTTTAGCTTTGATGAACTGTTCGACAAGCCTCTCAAACCGGTTCCCGTAAATCATGTCGTATTTATCCATGTCCTCCGGAATCAGTTTCTCAGCTTCGTCTCTTGTCTGGGCGATCAGTTCACGCGCTTTTTCTTCGCTCAGATCTCCGCTTTCGATATCTTCAGCGGTTCTGTCGACCAGTTTTTTGAGTTCAGCAATTTTATCTGCTTCTGTGTTTTCCATGTTTGCTCCTAAAAGCTGTGTCTGGCTATCATATCAGCCTGACTTATATCCTCGATCGGTATGGCACCGTACTCGACCAGTCCGGGATCGATTGGTGTGTCTTTGTCACCGATCGCGAAAGTCAGTTTTCCCAGGTTCTTTGCCCGTTCGGCCGTGTCGATCGTGCCCTTCGAGTTCCTGTCGATTTCACCTAATACCAGCGAATGGGACAGTCCTACAATGATGCGGTTTCGCATAAGAAGCCTGTGGTCATCGGCTTCGGTGTCAGGAGGGTATTCCGAAATAAGAGCCCCTTTTTCAAGCAGTTCCTCGGCCAGTCGTTCATTCTCAGAGGGATATATATGGTTGAACCCACAGCCCAGTACGGCGTAGGATCGACCATCGGCCTTGATCGCTCCCAGGTGGGCCGAGGTATCTACCCCGCGTGAAAGACCGGAAACGATAACCGCGCCTGTATCCGCCAGGGCTTTGCCGTAATTGACCGAGATCGCCAGCCCCTCAGCGGTAGCATGGGAGGATCCGGCGAAGGCGATGAAAGTCTCGGACTGAAGCGGGAAGTTTCCGCGATAGTACAGCACGAACGGCGGATCGGAAGTCTCCCGCAGGAGGTCCGGGTAGTCGGGATCTAAAATAGTCATGGTATGGATTCCCGATTCGGTGTAGTCGTGAAGCTGGTCGCGGATATTTTCCAGAGAGTGTTCGAGGCTGGTAATCGTGTGCGCAATGTCTTCATCGATACCGTGGAGCTCGGTCAACTGGTAATGATCTGCGGCCAGCAGGTCCTCAAGGGTTTTGAATCTCGCCAAAAGCATCTGCACTTGCCTCGAATCCAAACCTGCATTTTCAGTCAGGCCGACTAATATTTCACGCTGATAGTCTGTCATTGCCAAAATCCCTCTATCCTGCATAAAAAGTATGCAGACAGCCTTATCTGTCAAGCGATATTAGGAAAATGAAACAGTTATAACACTGCACAAGTTCGAGCACACAGTTTTAACGACTATCGCTTGCGGGTGAAAAATTCAAAAGACTTCCGCGCTGAAGGTATAGATTTCGGTCTCGGGATCCTGGTAAGATTCGGGCGGAAGGCCGGCCTTGAGGCAGGTCTGTTGCAGAAAAGTATCCCGGTCCCAGCCGTATTCTGTTGCCACCTGAGGCAACAGCAGACCGGAATTGTAACCGAATTTTATAACCAGGCCGTGTTTACCGACTTCGATCAGGTTCAGGTCGCGAATCCTTTTTAAAGGAGTCATGACCGAGATTTCTATTTCCAGCTGATCGACTTCTTCTTCCCTGACCGGTGAGAAGCGCGGATCCTCGAAAGCGGCCGCCTGTGCCATTTCGATGACAGCTTCATAGAGAGGCCTGATACCCTCAACCAGTCCGATACATCCGCGTAACTGCCCATTCTTTTTGAGTGTAACGAATGCTCCCCGATTCTCCTTGAGCAGGTCGGAATTCAGTTTTAGCCCGGGGATTACCGTGGAATCGAAGCGAGATCGAATCGAATCGCGGGCAAGCTTTTTCAGTTGATCTTTTTCAGCGTCTGTCAGCGCCATGTCAATCTCCGTGGAGAACAGCCGCGAGGTAGCCGACCACCTCGGATCGGTCGCCGGTGATCTCACCGCTGTCGGCATAATCGGTCACAGTCGAGTGTTTGGCACCCAGCTTTTTTGCCGCGATCATGGCCGCAGTCATTGGACCACCTCCACAGGCTTCGGCCTTGCCTTCGGCTATTGTTTTGTACAGGCCCTCGGGGTCGAAGTCTTCAACTTTCTGCCTGATTAGCGAATCCTTCTCGGAAGCGATATCCGATGAATGAAAATGCGAGAGGTCGGTCGAGGCCACGATCAAAGTCGAGCTGTTTTCGAACGCCGAGGCCAGCGATTCTCCCAGAGCCGAAATAACATCCCATTCCTGCTCGCCCATAACGATCGGTACCAGCTTGAAATCGCCCAGGACAAGCTGTAAAAACGGTAGTTGTACCTCCAGCGAATGCTCCTGTCTCATCCCGCCGCCGGTGTGACCGCGGGCCGAGAGATATATCTTGGAGGGATTGATATCGGCCAGCCTGGCAGTCATATCAGTATCGATAAAAAGTTTGCCGAGCGGGGTGACATACGCCTGACCGTTGTAAATCGAACAGCCGGTGAAAAATGTCGTGTGTGATGGAGATATCACCACCACCCGATCGTACTTGAGTCCCTCGAGTTGTTTGTAAGCCGAAGCCGCCACCGGACCGGAATACATATAGCCGGCATGCGGGGCGATCACTGCCTGAATATTTCCTGAATTCACAACCTTGCCGGATTCAGCCATAAACTTTGCAATCATGCGCGAAAGGTCGACCGGGTCTCGAGGATAAAAACTTCCTGCAGTAGCCGGATAGCGTTCTTCATCTGTATGTAGATTCTGACTTGTCATGCTTCTAAGATAAGAAGTCAGAATATAAATACAACTCATATTTCAAAATCCCGGCAGAGGTGAATTAAAACTTGCCTATAACGAAATAATCGGTTAATTATTCAACAACTGCAAAATAAGGAGATTCACATGATCCTGGTGGCGGGTGCGACTGGTAAAATCGGAAGTAAGCTGGTGCCCAAACTTTTAAAAGACGGATATCAGGTCCGAGCAATCAGCCGTAATCAAGAAAACCTCAAGCAACTTATCGAACAGGGTGTCGATCCCGCGGTCGGCGACCTCCTGGATGCCGACTTTGTGCGCCAAGCCCTCAGCGGTTGCGAACAGGCTTTTTTCATCGTCCAGGGCAGTCCCTCCTCGGGACAGCATCAGGGAGAGGAAGCCCAGATGGGCAAGAATTTCGTCACCGCCGCCAAAGATGAGGGAGTTAAGCATATCGTTTTCTCAGGTTCGATGGGGGCCGAGGGGCGTTCCGGCTGCCCGATTCTGGACGCTAAGGTGATTGTCGAAAAGCAATTCGAAGAATCTGGTCTATCTGTGACTGTTTTCAGGCCGGGAAATTTCTTCGACAATATGTTTGCCTTTCTGGAGACGATATCTTCCGGTTTCTTTACACTGCCTCTCGATGGTTCAGTGAAAATCCCCCATATCGCCGCTGCGGATATAGCCGAATATGCTCGCCTGGCATTTAAACGGGGTCCACAGGGATTCGAAGTATATGACCTCGCTTATCCGGATCCGGTTTCGATGTTCGATATCGCCATGGAGGTCTCGGATAACCTCGGACGTATGATCAAGTATATGCGCATTTCCGATGAACAGTTTATCGAAGTTTTCACCGGTTTCGGAATATCATTTCAGTTCTGTGAAGATATGCTGGCCATGTTCCGCTGGTTTGAGCAGGATGATTTTCGATTTGATCCTCAAAAAGCGATCGATCAGTTCGGCCACTCTCCCATGAGCCTGCAGGATTTTATACCCGAACTGACCCGGCATATCAAGTAATCGGATTAGTCAAAGGCTTTACACGACGAAATTAATCAACTTTTTTCGAATCCTTTACCAATAAGTGTAGTATTATATATATACGGTATTTGGACGGAAACTGAAAAATATATACAGGACTTGAAAATTACAGGTATTTTTAGTATTATATATTGTCAGGTTTTTCTGGCGATGAGAGTTTGGCTGGCCTGATGGACACCGTTGATCCAGGGAAAGCTGAGTGTATGTGTAAGATTTACAAGCTGTTACTGAGGCAGTATCAGTTGATAAATTGTAAGTAAATTTGTACTTTTGGGAACCATTAAACCGGAGGAGCGGTTCTACAAGCCAGAGTCTTCTGGCTCTGGGCCGCTAAACGCTTTGAGCGATACAGACGTACAGAAGAAACAAAGGGAGTTTGAAGATACAGCCATGGATCATACTGATGCGCTGTATCGGACCGCCCTGCGGATGACGAAAAACGAAAAAGACGCGGAGGATTTGGTACAGGAAACTTTGTTAAAGGCATACCGCTTTTTTGACAGATTTGAACCTGGAACGAATATCAAGGCCTGGCTCTTTAAAATCATGATGAATATCTTCATTAATGACTATCGTCAGAAGAGCAAAAAGCCGACCTCCATGTCATATGAAGATGTTGATGATAATTATCTTTACCATCAATTGAAGTTTTCGAAAACGGATGCGGTTGATCCGGAGCAAGCGCTGTTCAACCGGATTCTCGACGATGATGTTAAAAGGGCGATTGAGGAATTACCTGATGATTTCCGGATAGTTGTTGTTTTGGCTTTCCTGGAGGAGTTCTCTTACCAGGAAATAGCAGAAATCGCCGGACTTCAGTTGGGAACAGTGAAATCGCGGTTACACCGGGGCAGAAAGTTGTTACAAAAGAGTTTATGGGATTATGCTCAGAAAAATGGTTTTCTGAAAGCAAGGGGGAAATCTGTAAAGGGTGATTAATTATGAAGTGCCGTGAAGCTTTGCAACTTTTGTACGAGTACCTCGACAGGCAACTCGGTGATGCCCAGGTGGATGAGATCAAAGAACATCTGGCAAAATGTAAAAACTGCTGTGATACTTACAATTTCGAAGAAAATCTGAACAACCTGATCCGCCAGAAATCTCGTCAGGATGTCTCCAGTGAGGTGGTCAATCTCAAATCCAAAGTTTTAGATATGATTCACAAGGAGGATCCTGAAGCGGAGCCCGGTGAAAACTCCAAATCTACAACTGATATCAAGGGAAAGTCGAAAGGCAACAACTCCCCTTTTTTTAGGTTTAAGCCTCTGATGGGAGTAGCGGCGCTATTTTTAATAGCGGTCGTCAGCCTCTATTTTTACTTTTCATCCTCAAACAAGCATTTGCAGGCCGAAGTCCTGAATCCGTTTTTGAAGAATCATGAACTGGCGTTGACCGGTGGAGCCAGTATGGACATCGCCGATTCCAATCCCGATGTTATCGCTTCAGCGCTGGCGGGAAAGATGGTTCTTCCCCGCCATGTATTCATGGCCGACAGCAACTGCTATCCGGCTATGGGCCGAGTGGATACTTCCAAAGGATGTCCCTATGCCCAGATCATCTACGATGTCTACGGCAGTGAAGTCTCTGTCTTCGTCATGAAAAAAGAGGACAATCCGGAGATGGCGAAAATGATGTCGAAGAAAAACAATGCCAACGTCAATTTCATTGAACTGGATTCGAAGTCGATGGTCGTCTGGCAGTGCGAAGCCTTCTGGTATGTCGCTATCGGTGATCTCGACCAGGACAGGTTCGAAACCTTTGTTTCACACTTTGCCTTAAACTGAATTTAATATACTCTGAGCTTTATCACAGTCTCTGGCAGTGCGGGCAGTAGTGAGTCCCCCGCTGGGCGACTGTGATTTTTTTTATCCTTACCCGGCCGCAACGAGGACAGATGTTTCCGGCGTTTTGATAGGCCTTGAGATAGGATTGAAAATTCCCCGGTTCGCTGTTGATCCCGCGAAATGAATCGAAAGTGGTTCCCATATTGGCGATAGCATGATTCAGAAGCCTGAGCATAGTGTTATGCATCTGTTTCAGTTTTCGAGGCGCGATTCTGTGGGAACGTTTTTGCGGATGAACCCGGCTTTCCCAGAGGAGTTCGTCGACATAGATGTTACCCAGTCCGGCCACCAGTGACTGATCCAGCAATAGCGGTTTGATCATCCGTTTGCGAGGGCGGATCAAATCCATGAATTCGCTTTCCGACACAGCCAGGGCGTCCCGTCCAAAATTATGCCGGTTGAAAAAGTTATCGCGGTCATCAGCAGGGATGAACCTGAAGGTGCCGAACTTGCGCACATCGCGAAATACCAGGCGCTCATCAGAATGCTTAAATTTAAACAGGACATGGTTGTGGGGATCATCGAGGTCGATTCCGGCCTGAAAAATAAATTGTCCGGTCATCCGCAGATGAATCCAGAGCAGGTTGCCGTCATCTAACCGGATGAAGATATTTTTACCGTTCCTGTCAATTGCGGTAATTTTCTGTCCGACCAGTACGGCCGGAAAATCCGGCTGGTTTTGCGCGAGGATATGGCGTGCGCTACAGGAGGTGTGTCTGATCAGTTTCCCTGCCACCGATTCACGCAGGCTCCGCACCACAGTTTCGACTTCGGGCAGTTCAGGCATAGCCATAAAAAACAGCAATCGCCGGCAAAACGCAATCAGTTATTTGAGTAAGGTATTTGACGGCAGGTTTGTTTTGAATATATTGGTTCGGCTATGGGAGTTTTCATAGAAACAATCAAGCCGGATTTGAATCCGAGTCAATGGGAAGCGGTAACCCATGAAGGTGGTCCGCTTCTGATTCTGGCTGGTGCCGGTTCAGGCAAGACTCGTGTGTTGACCTACAAAGCGGCGTACCTGATTCGCGAAGGCGGTGTCCGTCCGTATCATATCATGGCGGTTACATTCACCAATAAGGCGGCCTCCGAGATGAAGACTCGTCTCGAGACTTTGGTTGGTCCTATGGTGGCGGATATGCAGGTCTCCACCTTTCACTCGTTCTGTCTGAGGATTTTGAGGCGCTGGGGCGAACGGCTCGGGTTCGAGAAAAATTTCTCGGTTTACGATCAGGATGACAGCCTGAGTTTGATCAAACGCTGTATGGATGATCTGGATATCTCCACCAAATCCCATGCGCCCCGGGCGGTTGCCGAGTATATCAGCCGGGCCAAAGAAATACTGGTCGGACCGCAGGAATACGACAAGTCAGCCAAGGCCTATTTCAACAAAATTGTTTCACAGGTGTACGAGCTCTATCAGCTCCGTCTCAAGCAGGCCAACGCGCTCGACTTCGACGATCTCCTGTATTACAGCGCCCTGCTTTTGAAAAACAATCCCGATTTGCTGGAAAACCTCCAGAATCGCTATCGTCATATCCTCGTCGATGAATACCAGGATACCAACCATGTCCAGTTTCTGTTGGTGCGGATGTTGGCCGAAAGCCACCGCAACCTGACAGTCGTGGGCGATGACGACCAGTCGATTTATGGCTGGCGCGGGGCGGATATCACCAATATTCTAAATTTCGAAAAGAGTTTTCCAGACTGCAAAATCATCAAGCTGGAACAGAATTATCGTTCCACCAAGGTCATTCTCAAAACCGCCTCAGAAGTTGTCAGGCACAACCGCTCCCGCAAGGGTAAGACCCTCTGGACCGACGGTGATGAGGGCGAGAAAGTGAGCCTGGTAAAGACCTATTCCGACCGGGAGGAAGCCGAGATGATCGCCAACAAAATTGAGGCGGTAGTCGCTTCCGGGAGCTATAAGCGCAACCAGATTGCGATACTGTATCGCACCAACGCGCAGTCACGGGCCCTTGAAGAGAGCTTTAAAAACAGGCTGATCCCGTATACGATCGTGGGCGGTATCCGGTTCTACCAGCGCAAGGAAATCAAGGATATTCTGGCTTACCTGAACCTGCTGGTTAATCCCTTCGATCTGGTTTCTTTCCGCCGGATCATCAATTACCCCCGGCGCGGTATCGGCCCCAAGGCGGTCGCCACGATAGAGCAAAAAGCTGTCAGCGCCAGTTTGTCGCCGTTCGAGGCGGTAGTCAACTCCGATAATTTCAGCTACCTGAAAGGTACCGCCAAAAAAGGCGCGGCCCGTTTTCAGAATTTCTATCGCGAGATGATCATGGCCAAGCAGGAGAAAACGCTCGAGGAACTGGTCCGTTTGGTGATCGAGAAATGCGGTGTAATCGAGGACCTGGAGGAATCCGATCCGACCCAGGCCGAAGCCCGCAAGGAGAATATCGATGAGCTGGTGGCGGCTATCAGTGAATTTGCCCTCAACAACGAAGAAGCCAGCCTGGAAGCTTTCCTGGAAGAAATCTCGCTTTATACCGATATCGACTCCTGGGATGAGAGCCAGGACGTGATCACCCTTATGACGCTTCATTCGGCCAAGGGGCTGGAATTTCCGATGGTCTTCATCACCGGCCTGGAAGAAGGCTTGTTTCCACTCTCACGCGCGATCGAGGAACCCTCCGAACTGGAGGAGGAACGCCGGCTGTTCTATGTCGGCATTACCCGTGCCCGCAAACGTCTTGTATTGAGTTATGCACAGAAACGTATGAGATTCGGGGAGATGCTTTCGATCAAGTCACGTTTTGTCGATGAACTCCCGGAAGATTGTATTGAATTCGAGGATCTAACTTTTCCAGGTGGTTTCGAGAGCAGACAGGTCTATTCATCATCGGGTTCGAATGGCGATGACGACGAACTCCCCGATGACAGCTTCGCTCACCTTAAGACCGGTCGTATGATTATCCATCCGACCTGGGGAGAGGGAAAAATCCTCTCGCGCCAGGGTTATGCCGACAGCACTACGGTGGAAGTTCGTTTTAAATGGGGTGGAAAAAAGAAGCTGTTCGCAAAGTATGCCAACCTGAAAACCAAGAAATAGCTAATCTCCCTTACGGTTCAAGGGATAGAGCTCCTGTGCGGAAATACGTACATTTCTGGGCAGTGTATCATAGGGGCGGGCCGAAGCCATCGGACTTTCATCCTGCCATGATTTAAAGGCGGTCAAAAACCAGTCGACCCAGCGGAAGATGTCATTACGTTTGACCTCGGCACGCAGGGTTTTCATCCGGCGCCGGCGTTCACGGGAATCCATGTAGAAAGCGTCACAGATAGCATCGGCTGTTTCCTCGCGATTATAGGGGTTAACCAGAATTGCGCCTTTGCCCATCTGGTCAGCCGCCCCGGCAAACTCACTCAGGATCAGGACTCCATTGCGGTCGGTCGAAGATGCGCAGTACTCCTTGCAAACGAGGTTCATCCCATCGCGCAGGGGAGTGATCAGGGCAATATCACAGGCGCGGTAGAAACCCAGAAGCTCGGTGCGGGAGACCGCACGATACATGTATTGAATCGGCTGCCATCCAAATTTTGAGAAACGTCCGTTAATACGCCCCACCATACTATCGAGATCTGCCTTCAGGTTGCGGTATGAACTGAGCTTTGATCTGGATGGTACGACCAACTGTAAAAGCGAGATCTTGCCGATCAGTTCAGGATACTTTTCAAGTGCCCGCTCGATCGCCAGCAACCTGTCGGGAATACCCTTGGTATAATCGAGACGATCAACTCCCAGCATCAAACTCTCTGCATGACACATATCATCCAGCTTGCGTGCCTCAACAGCCACATCCCTGGTCCGGGCATGCTGATTGAATTCGCGGAAATCGATACTGATCGGGAAATGACCGACTTTGATGGTGCGCATTCCAAAACGTATATCTGAATACCTGGCACGCGAGCGGATTTGCAGTTCCGGCATCAGTTCCTTGGCTCCGCGCAGGAAGTTTCGTCTGTCACGGTAAGTCTGAAAGCCGATCAGGTCGTATTCCAATAGTCCGCGTATGATCTCGTTTTTCCAGGGCAGACGACGTATCAAATCGGGAGAGGGAAACGGTGTATGCAGGAAAAAAGCCAGAGGCTGGTGGATATTCATCTGGCGCAGGTAGTGGGCGACCATGATCAACTGGTAATCATGAACCCAGATGAAATCTCCGCTCTGTGTGACTTCGACGATTTTCTTGGCGAACCGACGATTTATTTTGCTGTAAACTTTCCAGTCGTCAAATTCGAAATTGCAATGCCCCAGAAGATCATGGAACAACGGCCACAGCGCTTCATTGGAAAAACCCCGATAGTAACGGCGTTCTTCCTCGGGGGTAACCTTGACACCCTCGACCTGGAAATCACCATCGAGATTGTAATCGGAAAGCAGTTGTTTGACCTCATCGCTCAGTTCGCATCCGGGCCATCCGATCCAGACACCCTCGCTGGATTTCATGATCGGGTTCATAGCGGTTACTAAACCACCCGCACCCGGCTTTACCTGTTTTTCTCCCTCTTCTCCTGAAATCGACACCGGCAATCTATTTGAGACTACCAGAAGCCTCCTGTTACCATGTTTCATAATCAGTTTTTTCATCTCTTACAATTAATTATAAGCATTTAACTTACAAGAAAATAGCATTAAAATCGCACAGCTACAATACTAATTAGTTACATACAAATTGCGTAAATCCTGTACGCATTTTAGCTGTAATCATCGAACCCAATAATAAACTGTTTAATATATAAATCATAGTCAAATTTATCTCTATGGCATACTTACTTAAACATACCTGATTTATATTAAACATCCATTATCCAAAAATGTTCTGGTTTTTTTGCCTAAGTTGTTGCGAGAGCGAACTATACTAAAAAGATAATATACCCCTTTGGGGTAGCGGGATTTCAATCAGCAAAGTAAATATAATCAATTTTATACTATCTGGCAAGCGCTATTGAAGCGAGCTAAGAAATCGAGCAATTCAGCGGGAGGTTTGAGCCATAGATCGGCTGAGGTTTTCCGGA
>WJMC01000188.1 GCA_014728145.1 Candidatus Zixiibacteriota bacterium
AAGGGTGAGGGTCCCTTCACTGTTTTCGCTCCTACCGATGAAGCTTTTGCCAAGCTTCCTAAAGGCGCGATCGAGGCTCTTTTGAATGATAAAGAGAAATTGGCTGCCGTGCTGACTTACCATGTTGTGCCTGGAAAAGTAATGGCTTCGGACGTGGTCAAAGTCGATAAGGCTCAGACTCTCAACGGCCAGGATTTAAAGGTCAAGGTCGACAAGGAGATGGTCATGGTTGACAATGCCAATGTCGTAGCCACTGATATTCTCTGCTCCAACGGTGTAATTCATGTAATCGACGAAGTAATCCTGCCTGAAATGAAGGAGAAGAAGTAACAACCTGCTCTGAGGGCTGTGTAACTCGGGCGTAACTAATCAATTTTAAAAAACCTTTTAATCGGAGGGTCTCTGATGAAAAAATTGCAAACTACACTGATGATTCTGTTCACACTGCTGACAGTGAACCTGTTCGCGGACGGCAATGCCCGTCTGCAGGTAATCCACAACTCGGCCGATCCGGCCGCTGAAACGGTCGATATCTACGTTAACGGCGCTCTTTTCCAGGATGATTTCATGTTCCGCACAGCCACCCCGTTTGTGGATGTGCCGTCCGGAGTCGAACTCAATATCGGTGTCGCTCCGGGCAAGAGCACTGGTCCCGGCGACATCATCGCTACAATCCCGGTAACTCTGGCCGAGGGTCAGACTTATGCCGCAATCGCCAATGGTGTACTGGACCCGTCGCAGTTCGCGGGCAATCCTGACGGTGAAGTGACCGCTTTCAATCTGTTCCTTAAAAAGAATGTGCGCGAATCTGCTTTCTTTAATAGATTTGTCGAATTCCTGGTATTCCACGGCGCGACTGATGCCCCGGAAATCGATGTTCGTGTGCAGAACATTTTCAGGAGCCGTCTTGTCAACGACCTGATGTACGGCGAGTTCAGCTGGTACAAGCGTGTCTTCCCGGGCAGTTTCGTGGTTGATATCACTCCTGCCGATGACAAAAATACGGTTGTTGCTTCCTTTGAGATTGATCTCTCCGGTCTGGGTGGCGGAGCGGCCATAGTTTTCGCATCCGGTTTTCTGAATCCGGGTGCCAACCAGGATGGCCAGGCTTTTGGCCTGTTCGCGGCTCTTCCCGATGGTACCGTGGTTGAGTTCCCGCAGGTGGTTCCGACCGCCGAACTGCAGGTCATTCATAACTCCTCTGACCCGGCCGCGAATGTGGTAGATATCTATGTGAATGGCAGTCTCTTCCAGGATGATTTCGCTTTCCGTACAGCTACCCCGTTTGTCGAGGTCCCTGCTGGAGTCGAACTGGCGATAGGTGTAGCCGGCGGTAACAGCTCCGGCCCGGAAGACATAATCGCAACTATCCCGGTCACCCTTGACGCTGATGAAACCTATGTAGCCATCGCCAACGGTGTGCTCGATCCAAACAGTTTCGCCGAGAATCCGGATGGTCGTTCGATCGCTTTTGATCTCTATGCCAAAGACGGTATCCGCACAGATGCGCGCTGGTTCCACAGGACCGACTTTCTTGTCTTCCACGGCGCAACCGATGCCCCGGCTGTCGACGTCATCGTGCGCGACAGTTACTACGGCAAGATAGTCGACGATGCTTCCTATGGCGATTTCACCAACTATCTTTCTGTGCGACCGAACGAATATATACTTGATGTCACACCGGGTAATGACAACAGCACCGTAGTTGCTTCATTTGTGGCAGATCTGACCGGTCTGGGCGGGGGTTCCGCGGTTGTCTTCGCCTCCGGTTTTTTGAATCCGGGTGCCAACCAGGATGGCCAGGCTTTTGGCCTGTTCGCGGCTTTAGCTGATGGTACCGTGGTTGAATTCCCGGCTGTCGATCCGGAAACTCCGGAAGCCCGACTGCAGGTAATCCACAATTCCGCTGATCCGGCTGCTGAGGTTGTCGACATCTATGTGAATGATGACCTGTTTTTGAATGATTTCGCTTTCCGCGATGCCACACCGTTTGTGAATGTTCCGGCGGAAGTCGAGCTGGGAATCGGGATCGCCGGTTCTGACAGCGAGGGTCCTGAAGACATCATCGCTACTATACCGGTAACTCTCGAGAATAACCAGACCTATGTCGCGTTCGCCAACGGCGTCCTCGATCCGGGTATGTTTGCTGAAAACCCCGATGGCCGTTCGATCGCTTTCGATCTGTACGCGATTGACAACGTTCGCGAAGAAGCCAGGTGGGGCTTTCTGGTCGACTTGCTGGTTTTCCACGGTTCCTCCGATGCCCCGGGTGTCGATGTGATCGCCCGTGGATGGTGGAGCTTCAGGCTGATTAATGACCTGTTCTATGGCGACTTTGCTGATTACAGGTCGGTCTTCGCCCAGAAGTATCAACTCGACGTCACTCCTTCCTTTGACAATTCGACCGTGGTAGCTTCTTTTGAAGCTGACTTGAGCGGTTTGAAGGGCGGTTCGGCCATAGTGTTTGCTTCCGGATTTTTGAACCCGTCGGCTAACCAGGATGGTGCAACGTTTGGTCTGTTCGCGGCTCTTCCCGACGGCACCGTGATTGAACTCCCGGCTGTCAGTGGCGGTTACGCCCTGACCAATCCGACCATGAAGCTGAACTCCAATGTTCCGCAGAGCTTCGAACTGGGCCAGAATTATCCCAACCCGTTCAACCCGACTACCAGTATATCCTTTTCATTGCCGGAACCGGGCAACGTCAGCCTGAAGGTCTATAACGTGCTCGGACAGGAAGTCGAAACCCTCGTCAGTGGTTATCGCGATGCCGGTATCCACACGGTTGATTTCGATGCTTCCCGGATGGCTTCGGGTGTCTATTTCTACCGTATCACTACTGATAATTTCTCGGAATCCAGGAAGATGATGCTTCTAAAATAATCCTTCGGGAATTGACATAGATCGACTAAAACGGGCAGGCTGTCAGTCTGCTCGTTTTTTTTAATATGAAGACTTGCGATCCAGTTCGCTTCGTACCGCGCGTGAGATCGCTTTCAATGTGAGAGGTTTGCGGATGAATTCGCCTACTCCGAGATGACGCGCTTGTCGGACTCTTTCGGTCTCAGCATACCCCGAGAGGATCAGCGCCTTCTGGTCAGGATTGATGTTCAGCATTTCGCGATAAGTATCAGTACCATCCATACCACCCGGCATGACCATATCCAGAATCACCAGATCAACCGGATTTTGACGAATATACTCGACCGCCTTCTCTCCACTCTCGAGAGAGACCACCTCGTATCCCATCTTTTTCAACAGGTTACCGCTCACCTCGCGCTGAACCTGGTCATCATCGACTATCATGATCCGCTCAGTTCCGCCGACGATATTCTCCGAAGATGGTAGATTGCCTTCGGAGCGCGCGATCGGGAAGTAGACGAACATAGTAGTACCCAGGCCGGGCTGGCTTTCACAATCGATGAAAGCGTTGTGATCCTCCAGAACCGAATGAACCACGCTCAAACCGAGACCGGTGCCCCGTTTGTGACTGGCAGTTTTGGTGGTAAAAAACGGATCGAATATCTTTGGCAAAACTTCCGGATCGATGCCACTGCCTGTATCGGAGATCGCCAGGCGCACATATTCGCCTCGCGGAATTCGCCCGAATTTCTGCAGGTCTCGTTCGACGTAATGATTGCCTGTTTGAATGGTCAATTCGCCATCATCTTCCATAGCATCGCGCGCGTTATTGATAAGGTTGAAGATGGCACGCAGAATCTGTGAACCACCCCCCATGATCGGCATTAAATCAGAAGCCAGTAGCTTCCTGACCCGGAGACTTTCCGGGAGAGGTTCAAGACGGCTCAAAATCTGTTCGATGATTTCATTCAGGTCGAGAGGCTCGAAATTGTAATGGCCCCGCCTGCCCAGCGCCAACAGTTCCTGGTTGATTTCGGAGATGTGTTCGGCGGCGCGTTTCATATCCTTTAAGAGATGAACCGAAGTGAAGTCCTCCGGCAACTCCGATCGGATCAAATCCGGGTAGGCCACCAGCGGGCCCAGCAGGTTATTGAAGTCATGGGCGACCTGTCCGGCGATTCGACCGGCGGTTTCCAGCCTTGAGGCACGGGACGCGAATTCCTGAAGCCTCTTGAATTCGGTAATATCGGTCAGTGACATAATCGAACCAATGACTTCATTATCCTCGTTTAAGCGGGGTGAAATCGCCACCAGGGCCTGCCTGATGTTGTCTGTATATGTAAGTAAACTCAATTCATAGCGGACCTGGTTACCGCCCCCGACAAGTTCATTCTGGGCATCGAACTGCTCCCTCTGGTCAGCGGGGATGAAATCGATAAAACTATTTCCAACAGGCTGGTTGACATCATCAGATTCAAGCAATTCCGCCAGAGCCGGATTACAAAATACGATCCTGTAATCAGCGTCAGTAATAGCTATTCCTTCCAGTAGAGTATCGAACAGTTCCTGTAACCGGCGCTCAGATTTTTTGAGGGCTTTCTCTCCCCGTTTGCGTTCTGTGATGTCGCGAACTATCGCAAGCATATAACTGCCCCCGCTCAATTCTAATGGACTGAGACTGACCTCGGCATCGAACACAGACCTGTCATACTTACAATGCACCCATTCAAAAGACTGCGGTCCCCCCTGCAAGGTGGCATCGATTTTTTCGAGTGCTTTTTCTTTTGACAACCTGCCATCCGGCTGATATTCCGGCGAGAAGAAATAGGGCGGTTTCTGCAAAATCTGTTCCCGGGTGCATCCGAACATTTCCAGTGTCTGTTGATTGCAATCGATAAAGTGGTCTTTTTCCATAATGAAGATAGCATCATTGGCGGTGTTAAACAGGTTGCGGTACTTTTCTTCGCTGACCCGCAGTTCGTTTTCAGCCAGTTTGCGCTCTGTAATGTCGGTCAGGAAATTGAGGCTGGCGATTTCGCCATCCCACTGAATTTCGACCGTGCTGTTGGAAATCCAGTGAGTGTTGCCCTCCTTGTCGATCAGACGCATTTCGTAAACCGGAGGGACATACTCGCCCTTCATACGCATAAGGTGATACCCGCCCACGCGTTTGCGGTCATCGGGATGAACGAAACCTATAAAGGAATGATCCAAAAGCTCTTTTTCATCGCATTTCGCCAGTCGAATAATCTCCGGATTGACGAATTTCATCATGCCGTTTGATAGAACAACGATTCCCTCCGCCGCGTTCTCGACCAGCATCCGGAAGCTTTCCTCGCTCTCCTTTAAAGCCTCTTCAGCTTTCTTACGTATAGT
>WJMC01000189.1 GCA_014728145.1 Candidatus Zixiibacteriota bacterium
AATATCGACAACCTGCGTTACATCAACGACGCCGACGATCGCCTCGAGAAGCTTCGGCAGAAAATCAGCTGACGGCAATACAATCATGAGCGGGATACTATTTTTAAAAACAGATAACCTCGACAAATTAACGCAGTTCTATACTGAAAGAATTGGATGTTCAATCTGGCTCAAGCAACCTGACTGCACCCTTTTTCAGCACGGCAACTTGATCTTCGGTTTCTGCCGGCGCGGGCAGATCGACAGCCAGGGCATGCTGACCTTCTTTTTTGACCAGCAGGAAGATGTGGATCGAATCTATGACGAACTAAACGACATTGCCACCGATAAGCCGGCCTTCAACGACAAGTATGGAATCTACCAGTTTTTCGCGAAGGATCCCGAGGGACGGATGCTCGAATTCCAATGGTTTGCTGATTTTGCAACCCGCTTTAAAAGCGGTTCCGATTTGCTTCTGACACGCCGCAGTGTGCGAAAATACAAACCGGACATTGTGGCCGATGATACCCTCGAGCAGTTATTCGAGCTGTGCCGTTACGCTCCCACCTCACGCAACAGTCAATCTTACTATTTCAGAATAATTCGTCAAAAAGAACTGCTCCAGAAACTATCCGAAGTCCGCGGTAAGAGCAGTTCATCTATTGCCAACGCCCCAATGGCAGTGGCGATCTGTTCTGACCCCGTCCTGTCCAAACGACATGTCCAAGACGGCTGTATCGCCGCCTATCACTTTGCGCTTTCGGCCTGGTGGCTGGGACTGGGAACCTGCTGGATTGCCGCCATGGATCGCGAGGATGTCAAGGATATGCTGGACATACAGCAGAAGGATTACGTGGCCACGGTTACCCCGCTGGGATACCCGGAGAAACCGTTCAAAGAAGCTCCCGAACGGAAACCGGCCGGTTATTTTTTGCGCTGAGATCTATTCTTCGTAATTGAACTCTTCCGCCAGCATGGAATAAACGAGATCATCATAGAGCCTGCCTCGAAACTCATGATGTTTGCGCAGACGGCCATCCTGCTTGAACCCGAAGTTCTCGAGCAAACTTACCGAGGGCTGATTGAACTCGGCGGTTTGGGCAATGACCTTGTTCAATCCTAATTCATTGAACAGGTAATCCAGAAGCGCGTAAAGTGCGTCTGCCATATATCCCTGTTTACGGTACTCCGGTCCCAGAAGATAGCCGATTTCAGCAGAACGGTTACGCACATTGACATCGAAATACGTAACCCGCCCCAGGAGCACATTGTCGCTTTTTCGTCGGACTGCAAAACTCTGGAGTTCTTTCATCTTCAGCCGGAGTCGAAATCGGTCCAGGGCGGAGTGGGGATCGAGCTGTGTAATCGGACGGCAGGTCTGTCGACGGGGATCGGATTTTGTGAACCATTCGTAGGTAACCAGGAAATCCTGATCACTCAACTGGGTTAATTTAACTCTTTCTCCCTCGATAACCATAGAGTTAAAATATGCGCAGATCGCCGACGTGTCAAACACCATTCAATTAAAAATGCCCCGTGTTCAGCGGGGCATCAGATTGAAATTCTTTTTAGCGATCAATGATATAAAGACTCTTCACATAATTACCCTGAGTCATCGCCTGGGTCAAATTTCAAGGAAGCCGAATTTATGCAGTATCTCAATCCTGTGGGATCGGGACCATCATCGAACACATGCCCCAGATGGGCCTCGCATCGACTGCACCTGATTTCGGTCCGCACCATCCCATAACTGCGGTCGACCTCGCGCTCGATATTATCATGTTCAAGCGGGGCCCAGAAACTCGGCCAGCCGGAGCCGGAATCATACTTGGTATCAGAATCAAAAAGCGGATTGCCGCAACACACACAGCGGTATATACCTTCTTCACTGAAATCGTAGTATTCACCGCTGAAAGCCCTTTCTGTGCCTTTCAACCTTGTAACCTCGAACTGTATCGGAGTCAGTATATCTTTCCACTGCTGTTTACTTTTCAGATTCTTGTCAGGCATTTGAACACCACCTTACAATAAAATTTGATGCCAGACAATAAAACTTCAATAGATATAAATACGAGCACTAAACAATGCGTCGGCTGCTTTGATTTGTACTACATACAACACGCCTTATAACTCATTGTTCCAAATCATCTCCGCACAAAAAAACCCGCTGCCGAGACAGCGGGTTTTGTCATCTTTATCTTAATCTCAGCCCGAGATTCTTTCCAGTAAAATGATCCTGTTTTTGCGCTTGAAGCGTTCGTCGAACATCTCTTTGAATTCAAAGTAGTCATCAGCTGGAATTCGTTTCTGTTTCAAAACAGTTGTAGAAGTGTAATTTAGTACACCGTTTCGGCTGTCCTGTTCAAAATCAAATAAAAGACGAACGTACTCGTTTTCCATCTCGAAGTCATCCGGTACAAAAGCCAGCCGGTAACCATCGGGCAAATCAATTGTGGCATTGACAGAAATTGTAAAGTCTGTCACCGCCATGAAATCATAGAAACGCATTTCCAGAGATGGCGCAACGCTGTAAATAAAATGGAATGGGAGCCCGATCAGCTCAAAGATCATCATCTCATCCTGAACAACTCCGATTTCGGGCGAGACAACATCGATCGAAAGTTCCATCGGGTTTTGAAGGTTTTCCGGATCGGAATGAGAATATCTTTCGGTGCGCGAACCGAAACCAATATTGTTAGCGATTCGCTGAAAATACTGCTCCAGTTCAACCGGCTTTTTGTTCTTGAGCTGAACACGAGCCCGGTAATCCATATAGCCATCCAGGCTAAGCGAGAAACTGCTTCTCAGGTCACCATTCTGGTCGAGATCATAAGTGGCATCGATGTTTGCAAGGTTAACCTCATGCGGAGGATCATAGGCCTCAATCAATTCCGCCCCGG
>WJMC01000190.1 GCA_014728145.1 Candidatus Zixiibacteriota bacterium
TGCGCGGAATACCACTACGATCAGGATGTCAAGCAGATCGGCCATATCCGCGAGGGGGAAGTCGTTTACCTCTCGCTTATGGATATCTCGGAAGCTTTCGGTCTCGATATTTCCTATGATCCGATGGCTTTCGAGGCTTTGCTTTCATCCGGGACAGACAGGCTGACTGTGCCTTTGTTCTCACATTACCTGCTGTTGAACGGCCGATTGCGCAACATGATCTACCCGGCATTGTATGTCGAAGGCGATTTGTATCTGCCGGCCATGACTTCGGTGGCGGTTCTCGGCGACCTGACCCGCCTGACCCTGGTATGGGACGACAAACTGCTGGTAATCCGCGCCAGTCAGCCCCAGCACAATGTCGTGGATGTGCAGTTTTCACCGCGTTCCAACGGTTACCTGTGTGAAATATACCTGGCCCATCCACTCGAATACGAGGTCCTGCGTTCCGAAGGCAACTGGCTTCAGGTCACGCTTCAGGGTGGAAAACTGAACGAAAAGCGGATTTCTAATCTGCCCCACAGCCGGGCGGTGCGCAGGATTCGAGCTTTTCAATTCGAGAATTCCGCCCAGGTGTCGATCCGTTTTCGGCGTGAGATAACCGAAATTACCCACAACCTGGCATTGAATCCACCGCGCCTTCAGGTGATGATAATCGACACGATGTTTGACTATACCAGCCTGGATACGATCTTCACCGAGGAAGAGTTCGATCCGATCGATGTGATCGTGATCGATCCCGGCCACGGTGGCATAGAAGACGGAGCTATCGGCCCGCAAGACCTGAAGGAAAAGGATGTCGTCCTGGATATCAGCCTGCGACTGAAAGAGCTGTTTGAAAAGGAGCAGGGTATCGACGTGATTCTAACCCGCGAGGCTGATACAACTTTGCTTCTGGATGAACGCGCGGCAATCGCCAACACTTCAGAGGGCGACCTGTTTATCTCGGTGCACTGCAATTCATTCACCGAAAGGTCAGCCAAGGGTTCGCAGACGTTTTTTCTGGCGGCGGCTTTAAACGATGCCGCGCGGGCGACCGCCATGCTGGAAAACCGTTCGATCATGGTCAGCAAGGAGCCTGATAAGCCTGACAGCCTGGATGATCTCAGTTTTATACTCTACGATCTTTTGCAGACAGAATACCTCGAAGAATCGCAGGCCCTGGCGGGAGAAATTCAAAACAGTATGATCAAATCGCTCAGGACACGCGACCGCGGGATCGACCAGGCCGGGTTCTTTATGCTCAACAAGGTATTTATGCCCTCGGTGCTGATCGAAGTCGCGTTTATATCCAATAAGCACGAGGAGACGCTGTTGAAAAAGGACAGCTTCCGTCAGAAAGCGGCCGAGGGAATCTATCGTGGAATTAAAAATTTTATTGACAAATACAGCCCTGACAGCTACAAAACAGACCGATGACAGAAATCAAACAGACACAACCGATCGGGATTTTTGACTCCGGCCTGGGTGGCCTGACAGTCGCGCGGGAGATCTTCAAGCTGTTGCCGGATGAAGACGTTATCTATTTCGGCGACACCGGCAGGTATCCATACGGTCCCCGTTCCAAGGATATCATTATCGAGTTCTCCCGCCAGGACACCAAATTTCTGCTGGAGCAGGATGTTAAACTGGTAGTTGTGGCATGCAACACCGCCTCCGCGCAGGCTCTGGATGAAATCCGTTCTGATTACATTGTCGAGATGATCGGTGTAATTGAACCGGGCGCTGTCTCCGCCATCAAGGCCACCAAAAACGGCAAAATCGGCATTATCGGCACCGCCGGCACGATCTCATCGGACTCCTATGCCCGTACAATCAATCGGCTGGATCCGAAGATCAAGGTGTTTTCCATGGCCTGTCCGCTTTTTGTTCCACTGATCGAGGAGGGCTACATCGACAGGGAAGCGACCTACCTGATTGCAGAGGATTACCTCTCATCGTTTAAAACCAACGGAATCGACACCCTGATTCTGGGATGCACGCATTATCCGCTAATAAAAGAAGTAATCCACAAGGTTCTCGGCAACAATATAGTTTTAGTCGACTCGGCCGAGGAAACCGCCCAGGTCGTATACAAGCAACTTCTCAAACTGGACTTAATGAAACCGAAAAGCGCTTCGATCGAACATAAATTCTATGTTTCCGATTTCCCGGAAAGGTTCCACCAAGTCGCCCGTCATTTCCTCGGCGACCAAATCCAGAACGTAATCAGAATCGACATCACCAAGTATTAAACGCAGGCGAGGTTAGTTATGCGCGAACTTGTACTGGCTACCAACAACGAACACAAGATCCGGGAGATTTCGCAGATCATCAAAAACCTGCCAATACAGCTTCTGACCAAAAATGACTTCCAGGATTTCCCCGACATAGAGGAAACCGGCGATAAGCTCGAAGATAACGCTGTATTGAAAGCGAGAGGGATCCATACCTTCACAGGCTTTCCTGCCATGGCCGATGATTCCGGGCTGGAGGTTATGGCTTTGGATGGTGCCCCGGGAGTGATGTCGGCTCGCTACGCCGGTCCCGGGTGCAGTTTCCGTGATAACAACGAAAAGCTGTTGCAAGAGCTTAAAGATGTACCAGCAGATCGTCGCCAGGCGGTCTTTCGTTGCGTGATCGCAATCTGCTTTAAACCGGATGATATCGAACTTGCCGAGGGAAGAGTGGAAGGATTTATTACCACTGATCTCCGTGGTGAAAAGGGTTTTGGCTACGATCCGGTATTCTATCTGCCAGAGTATGACTGCACATTTGCTGAAATGGATCCGAAGCAGAAGAACCGGATTTCACACCGCGCCCTGGCCGTGCAAAAGGCTTCCGAGGTTCTACGCGAAAGATTCCTGTAAAAAAGCCCTGCCATAATTTTGGAAGGGCTTTCGATCTATCCGTAAATGTTTGGAGGAAATGATTAGTTTGCGTCATCTTCTAAGATAATTGCGATTCCCCAGCTCTGCGGGTCGGCGGGAGCACCTGCGTTCCAGTTATTGTATGAATGCGAATCATCGGTAACGTAATGAGCTTCGTAAGTGCCCTTGTCGAGCAATATAATATCATTGACCATTCGGTTTTTTGAGGCTCCACCGGCATGAACCGTTTTCCGGTAGGTCATCTCCCAGATAATCTGGCCGGTGTTTTTGTTTTCGATCCAGCCGTAATCATACATCTTCCCATCGACACCCTCACCGGCGGCATAGACTCGTACCCGAGTCGGCTTATCCAGGGAGAAAGTCGAGACCTTCCGGGTGTTGTCGGGGAGCATACACAACTTCACAATGTATTTCGCGTTATCACCTTCAGGCGCAGGAACGCTGGATTTGGGGGGAGCTTCAGGTGTATTTACAACCACCGAATAGTTTCTGTTCTGCGCCAGCTTTTTCTTGAGCTTCTTGATTTCATCCGTCAGCTCTTTGCGATCCTCGCTGTACTCTTCGCGGAGTTCATGAATATCATCTAAATTATCCCGGTCGTGCTTTGCCATCTCACTCTCGTAGTCGTACTGCAACTCGGCCATTTCTTTGTAAAGCTCAGCCAGCTCTATATTGAGCTCGTGCATCTGTTCGTTAAATACATGTACATCGCCCTGGTAGAAAAACTGGGGTACACCGGGAGCCCCGGAGGGATTCAAGTTCTTCAGTGGACCGACCTCGACAATATCGCCGTTCTGCTCGGCACCGTAAGTGTACAGAGTGATACCATAGTGACGTGAATCGGAAGGCGGGGCGGCATTCCATGACCTGAATGAATGCGAACCGTCACTTTTATAGCGAAGCAGGTATTCACCCCGAGGAAGATCGAGGACACCATCGAAGACACGGTTTTTCTTGGCACCGCCGGCATGATCGGTTTCTTCTTCCTGCATGACCCAGATCTTTTCACCTGTTTCGCTTTTTTCGATCCAGCCGTAGTCATACATTATGCCTTTTTTGCCTTCTCCAAGCGAATAGACGATCGCGCGTATATCCCGCTTAAGCTCAAACGGCCGTGAAAGATTGGCATTGTTGCCGGCCTTGGAGATCTGGACCAGTACCTGTTTGCGTTCCTCGATGTCTGTCGGGCGAACTTTTGATTGATCCTCGGGCTCGGCCAATGCCAGAGTCACACCGTAAAAGTACGGATCATAGGGTGGCGGGGCATTCCAGGCATCGAAAGTATGTGAATCGTCTGTCCAGTAGTGCAGGATATATTCACCGGGAGGAAGCGTGATTTCATCATGGAAACAGCGGTTCTTCATCGCTCCGCCCTGCCAGTCGGTATTCCAGCGTTCCATCGCCCAGACCATGTCGCGCGTTTGGGCGTTGATCAGCTTGGAACCATCCACAAAGATATCATCGCCCTCCGAATACTCACCGAAAGCATAAATCTCGACCGGAATCTTTTCCAGAACTTCAAAACCATGTTTTTCATCAGTCAAATTACGGGGCTTCACAATTGATAAAAAGCTGAGATCGTATTCTGGAAGATCATAATCGAGCATCTTGAAATTTTTTGCGCTGGAGCTGATCGAAAAACTGTACTGGCGGGTCATCTCACTGTAAATATTGGGATTATCCCTGAACTCATCGCCCAAAAGACCGGCGACATAACCGGCGACATCACCGACATCATCCAATTTGATCTCGAATTTCATACTTTGCAGGGCGATCAACGGGTTTCCTGCGAAATAGTATGCTTCATAACGGCCCTTTTCGAGGTAAATACTGCCCTCGAATTTGCGCAGTTTCTTTTCACCCAGAATCCGGCGAGTGCTGGCTTCGCTCATCGACCAGACCACTTCACGGCTGTCAGCCTGCAGGATCCATCCCAGAGCAAACAACTGGTCGGCCTCTCGATTGCGGGCACCGATTATGGACAATTCAACTCGGCCGTCTGCGACCATCTCGAATGGCTCCATGCGAAGCTCCTGGACATCGAAATGTTCCATTGATACAATTTCGTATTTTTCCGCAGAAAGAGAAGGGGAAACAAGTAAAACGAGGCAAAAAGCGAGTATCGTCAATACTCCGTCCGAAATAGAAATCTTTTGTTGACCGTTTCTCATTGTCCTCTCCATTCGCTCTTAAACTACGCACTCAGACTGAGAATGTTTCATTAATATTAAAAACCCCCCTTGTCATAAGGGGGGTCCTGATATCAATTTCAGATTCTAAAAGTCGGTTTTTCCGGAGAAGTTGAATTCTGATATTCTCATGGCAGGCACCGTATTACAGCCGAGCGCATCCCACCAGCCGGGGATCGAAACCCGCTCTGATGAAATCTCCGCGACATTCGAGAAAACATCCAGCATACTGTCAGTAAAGCGGAGGTTTTTTATCCCCTTACTGAGCTTGCCGTTTTTAATCAGGAAAGTGCCGTCACGAGTCATTCCGGTCATCAGTCCCCTGCGGGTATCCAGAAATCCGTTGATATAGTGAAAACGGGTGACCAGGATGCCTTTTTCGACATTTGCGATCATATCCTCCAGGGAGGCTTGACCTGAAGCGATATAGACATTGAAAGGCATCGCGCCATGCCCCGTCTCATCGGGCGGAAGCGCGTGGCCGGTCGACTGCCTGTCACTTTTATTGCCACTCAGGGTATCATAGACAACTCCCCGTGCGACACCATCTTTTATGAAATCGACATGCTGTTTTGGAATTCCTTCGCAGTCGAATGGAAACGGTGTGCCGTCAGTTTCCAGGGCATCGTCGTAGATGGTAATGTTGTCGCCCATGATCTTGTCTCCGAGACGCCCCGCCAGAAAGGAAGTTTCCTCCTGCAGGGCTTTCGATCCGAAAGCAATAAAGTTGAGCCATTCGAGCAGGTTGGCAACCGCCGCCGGCTCCAGGATGACTTCATATTTGCCGGGTTCGACCTCGGTCGGCTTTTTCGACTTCTTGCATTTTTTCAGGGCGGTATTGGAAAGCTTGACGAAATCTAAATCATCAACATCACGCGATGTAAAGGTAGTATAACCGGAGGAATCTTCGCCCATAATGACGATATTACCTGAGGCTGTCGTGAACGGCTGATATGCACGCAGGCCGTTAGAATTCAAGACAGCGATTTCACCTTCGCCGGTGGTTAACGCGCCGGCTGCGTCGAGATCGTTGTTGATCGATTTGGTGAAGATGCGTTTCAGCTTGCTGGCCCTCTGCCTGGGCGAGAAGCGAGCGGTTTTCTCGACATAGGTGTGGACCTCGGGATACTGCTGGACGCCTGGGAACCCACTGAAATGCGGGTTTTCACGCTGGCGTTTGGCGATCTCGGTGGCGGCTTTCATGCACCTCCGCAAATCGGTCACGGAAAATGATGTAGTCGATGCCACTCCCAGCTGTTTGCCGACTGCCACCCGGAAATAGATTCGGTTGACGGTTTCAGCCACATTCTGATGAATAAACGAATTGGCAAAACGGGTCAGCCCGGTAGAGGATCCCAGAAAGACCGCCTCTGTCTGGTCGGCTTTGGACTGTGCCATGACTTTCTCTATGGTCGTAAAGATTTTGTCTTTTCCAATCATTTACTCACCCCCACCTGTACTTGTCTGAATCGGGCCGGGGAGGTGCCGTGGGCGACATGAGCGACCTGCATCGGCTCACCTTTGCCGCAATTGGCCACACCCCAGATATGCCAGTGGTTCTTGTTGCAGATAGCATCGCAGGAATTCCAGAATTGCGGTGTGATGCCGGTATAGAGCGGATTCTTGTACATCTTGCCGAGTTTCCCGTTTTTGATTTCGCGGGCCGCCTCCATACCAAACTGGAAATTCAAGCGCTTGTCATCGATCGACCAGCTCTTGTTGGTGTCAAAGAAGAAACCGCCCTCGGTGTCGGCGATCAGGTCATCGAGCTCCCATTCGCCCGGTTCGAGGTTGATATTGGTCATGCGGATCAGCGGGATGCGGTTGAATCCATCGGCACGCATACACCCGTTGGAATTCTGCCCGACCACACCCGCGGTTTCGCGCGAGGTGAGATAGCCGACAAACCTGCCGTTTTCGATCAGGGGCATACGCTGGGCCTTTACACCCTCGTCATCGTAGCCAAATGTACCCAAACCGCCGGGACAGGTGGCATCATGCACGATATTTACGATATCCGAGCCATACTTGAGGCTGTTGAGCTTGTCGATAGTCATAAACGATCCACCCGCCAGCGAAATTTCTGTTCCGAGCACACGGTCGAGTTCGGTCGGATGGCCGCAGGATTCATGTATCTGAAGGGCCATCTGGGACGCGCCGATAATTATGTCAGCTTCACCGGCCGGAAGCGGAGGAGCGGACAATAGTTCAATCGCTTCCTCACGCACACGGGCGGCGTTCTTCTGTAATCCCATATTTTCCACAATCTCGAAACCGCCGGTCATATAATCTCCACCCTGCGAATTCGGGAAGGAACGTCTCTGGACTTCAGAGCCCTCGACCGCGGTCGCGGCATAACCGGCGCCGGATTCGAGCAGTTCCTGTTCGATGACAGAACCTTCACTGTTGACAAAGATCTTATGGGTCTTAAAAAAGCCCATCGATGATTCGGCGATCTTGATTTCGGGCTTCTTCATCAGGGCCTGGTTGATCTTGGTCAGCATATTGATCTTGCGTGAGAGACGGACTTTAAACGGATCGGTTTCGAAAGGAGTCTGGTACTTGTCAACATATACCTGACCTTCATCCAGCCTGACATCTTCTTTTTTGGTAATTGCCGATGCCTTGGCAATCTTTAACGCCTGGTTGGCGATTTTGCGAAACTCGGCCGCACGCACAGTCGAAGACGAAGCAAATCCCCAGGCGCCGTCGGCTAAAACCCGGATGCCGAAACCATGGTTTAAGGTCCGCGACAATGTATCTACATTCTCATTGGTGACTTTGATCGATTCCACCTCGTTGCGGACGAAGCGTATATCTGCGTAGGATGCGCCTTTAGCTTTCAGATACTCGATCGTTTCCTGAAGCTTGTCCTGCATTAATCCTCCTTCCTGGATTGATTTTATATAAGCTGAAATTTAGCGATTTGATCGCGCAAGTCAAACGCTTTTCCATCAGTATAGCAAACTTGCATTATAAAGCCAGAAACAACAAGCACTTAAAAGTACACTAAAAACCGATGAACTGCGGGATAATATATAATCTTAATATCAATTATTATTAGCAGAGAATTGAAGGCATGTAATTCAATTCTGCTGAAACGTGGAAGAAGAAAAATAGTTTATACTCTTACCTGTCAGCCTTGATCTTGGTTTCGACCAAAAGATCGATAAGTTCTCGGTAACCATCCGGATCCCATTCAGGCATACCAGCCTGCTTTAGGCCATTTTTGGCCTGCACCAGATACTCCACAGCCCGCATATATTTGCCGTTATCCAGTTCCATCAGCCCGAGCTCACGGTTGGTCCAGCCGAAAAACTCGTGGTTGCCTATCTGTTCGCTCCACTGGAGAAGCGGTTCCAGCCATTTACGGGCCTGGCGGTAATCGCCTTTCAGCCGGTAGGCATGACCGACCGCCCAGTCGGCGATCAGGCGGTTGGTTTCATCGCCATGTTCATAATGGTATTCGCGCGCTTTTTTATAGGCCTCGAGCGCCTTATTGTAGTTTTCGAGATCCTCATAAGTCGCTCCGAGATTGTTCCAGAGCGGTCCCAGCCATTGGGTTACCTGCCCCTTCTCAGCCGCCTTGATCCCTTTCAGCCCCCACCTGACCTGTCCCTCCAGATCCTCAACGATAGCCATCATGTGGGTAGCGTCAATAGCCCGTTCATGCAGTCCCTTCGCGAGACAGTACTCGTACATCTCGTTAAAAGTCTGCCGGGCATCTTCCAGCCTGTTTTCCTGCCACTCGAATCGTCCCCTGACACCCAGGTAACGCGACCACCCCAGGGGGCTGTCAGGGTCGGCAGTGCGTTTTGCGCGCTTAAGAAGCAAATCACATTCGGCCAGTTTACCGGTGATCAGGTAGGTCCGGCCGATCATCGCCACAGCCTCAGTCAAAACCGAACTGTCGCCGTGCAGATCGGCATGTTCGGCAGTTTCGATATAGAGATCGCGAGCCTCAAGGTAATCGCGGGTATGAAATATCTGGTCAGCTATATCGAGCATCTCGGCAGGCGCCAGGGAGGTGTCCATCTGGTTCTCTCCGAGAGCACTTCCAGCCTGAGATATTATTAACAGAAGCGTTAACAAAAGGAGAGAATATATTTTTGATACATGGCGGTTTTTCATGTCAATTTCCTTTCGTACCGGGGTTGAATGCTGTTTCTATTATCGGATGGTATATTAAAAATGTCAAGTATTTCACTTATTTTTTAAGGGCGACTGGCGGGTAAAAAAAACCGGGCCCATATGAGCCCGGCTGAATTATTAGATAATATTTATTTAGTCCTGCCATGGACTTTGAATAAACGTCGTCGGGACAGCCGAATACGGAATGATAAGGTTGTCGTTCACAAACTGGTCATAGGAGCTGATCAGGCTGGTGGATTCGGAGTAATCAGCATTAAAGACCTGTTCGGAAGCATAGGATGTATCGTATTCGGATGCGTGCGCCGGAATTTTCTGGCGATATTTAAGAGCGAACTCGGAACTGCGATTCCCGCCCCCGACAATACAGCCCAGCATGGTGCTGTCAGGCTCCGGCAGACTGTTGGCGAGCCAGGTCATACGGTACGAAAAATCGGAATCGTCGACCGAGTGAATATCCAGAAGGTGGCTGGCGACTTCATCGCCGTCGCTTTTGTAATCAACTGCCTTGATCACAATCGATGAATCTGAAAGATCCAGACGGGCGTAATACAGAAATGATCTCTCGTTATAGCCGTATGCGCCCTGTGGCCAGTGGTTGAAAAGCAGGACGATTTCCTCCTGGCTGTTGCGGGTGAAGCCGATCTGGGTAACATGGCCATCGACAGAAGTCGGAAAAGCGAGGTTGACATACTGTTCGAGATCGACCGAGGTCCCGATCACGGCCTGTGCCTGAGATGGGATAGTAGTCGGTGAACTGAGATCATAGACCTGTACCCAGGAGGAATCCGCCAGCAGGTTGCCGGAATCATCGACCTGCAGAACTGTTTCCAGCTCCATGATTGTCTGGTCGAATGTCTCCAGGTAGCTGAACAGCGAAGTCGAATGCTCCTCGCCCAGCACCTTGTTCAGGATCGCTTCCTCACCAGCGAACCAGATTGAATCTATCTCCAGGGGCGCGGTCATACCGCCGGACTGAGCCGGATTCTCATACGGCTGAGGGGCGATCTGCCTGGCGATTTCAGTAAAATCAGCAAACTCCACAAATGAATAGTTGCCGCCCGGGCCGGTTGAACCCCCTCCCCCGCTCGAACAGGCCAAAACAAGCGACAGCGCCAGCAAGCCGGCTCCGATGAACTTCAAAAGATGCGTGATTCTCATACTATCTCCTTTACTCTTGAGTACCTTCCATTTAGAATATCGTAAGACTCGATTGATTACTTTATCGGTTATGATTGGCTGTGGTCGGAGTTTTTTATACTAAGGCGGTAACTCCCCTGATTCTGGTTCAAATTTGCTCATCTTTGCAATTACCCTAAAGATTATTATCCCGATTCCGAAAACTTAGCTGAAGGAAGATGGTAACACTGTGTGTCAACATTGACAAATGGTGGCATTAGAAGCTTTGTATTGCTCTTTTTCTATCGAAGAGACAGGCGTTTTCCCAGCCCCCTGCGCCTGTCTTTTCTTTAACTGCTTGGCAATTTGTCTGATGTGAAAAGATTTTTGTAAGATGTCTCCCGGAGAGGTTTTATCGATTCCGATTTTCCTGGCATCTACTCTCCCGACTAAAACTGTCTCTGTGCAGTTAGTTACGATTCAAGGCAAACTGTAATAATGCGGATGTACAGAAAAAGAAGACATCGATGAGCCCCCTTCATCGACGTCTTAACGGGATCAAAACTCCCGAACTGGAAGCGGGACAATACCCCTCATTTATCCCTAATCACAATCCGGGCACACTTATTTTCATGCTTTATTATCGTGATTTTATAAAAATTTTTCAAGGAGTGTAAAGTGCGAATAATTAGCGTAGTGTGCTATACGCACTAAAATCTTTTCAGAAAGCTGGCAAGGTTGACTTTCTTGTTGGTTAAGTTCAACTTACGGCGAATCTGTTCGCGATGCTTCTTGACTGTGGCAGTTGAAATAAACAGAGTGTCAGCGATCTCCTGAATCGTGGAATCATTGCGAATCAGGTTACAGATCTCTACTTCACGGGGTGATAAACGCGTGAATAACTGCGATAGTCCGCCGGCAGTGGAAGCCATCTCGTTGAGGGCATCGTTGAGCATCTGGTAGTAAGTCATCTCGATTTTTCCATCGGGTCGTATGATTTTACGCACTGTCGGCAGGATAACTTTTTCAATATTCTCAGCGACATCCTTTTTCACCTGACGTTTCTCTTCCTCGATATGGTCGAGAACTTCCCTGAGTGCGATGTTTTTGGTTTTCAATTCCTCATGGCTGATTTGAAGCTCTTCTTTTTTAGCGTGTTCAGCGGTGACATCGCGGGCAATACTCAAGAGTGAGTGGATACCCCCCTCCGGGGAGTACTCCGGCACCACTCTCATCTGAAAGTAATGCTTCTGCCCCTCAAACCAGTATGTAAACTCGACCTCTTCGCTGATACCTGTTCGCCGGACTTTTTCAAAGCAAGCATTCCAAACTTCGCACAGCTCCGGCGGGATCCCGGCTTCACGGGGAGCGCGTCCCTCGAAAGTCCTGCGTGCGCCGTTGAAAACATCCAAAAGACGCCTGTTCACAAGTGTAAAACGATTTGTCGTGTCAACGCGGAAAATCAAATCGGGAGCGTTATCCGCCAGTGACTCAAGCTCCTGGGTACGCTTGGTAATCATCTTATCGGCTTCTTTCTGGCCGGTGATATCTCTGATGAAAATCGACAGCCCCTCGTCTGTGGGATAGGCGTTGACCTGAAAATGATGATCTCTGCCATCGACCCTGTATGAAATCTCTGGCTCAGAACTGATCGCTGACTTAGTTTGCATGGCTTTCATATACAATGCTTCTATCTCTGAGTTTTTGAGATTGGGAAATAGTTCAAAGAGGTTCTTTCCAACAGCATGATCGGCGCCTATGCCGGTTATCTCTTCGGAAGCTCTGTTCCAGTAGGTAATATTGAAATCATGGTCGATAGCATAGAAGATATCGGTGATACTGTCGGCCAGTTTTCTGTAGCGGTTAGCAGTTTCAATCCGCTCCAACTCGGCTTTTCTCTGTTCAGTGATATCTTCGGCC
The DNA here is from genome assembly GCA_014728145.1 of Candidatus Zixiibacteriota bacterium. Classification (NCBI taxonomy): domain Bacteria; kingdom Pseudomonadati; phylum Candidatus Zixiibacteriota; species Candidatus Zixiibacteriota bacterium. The sequence continues at coordinate 12,248 of WJMC01000190.1, forward strand.
ATAATGACGTAAAACCGCGGCCCGCCATCGATATTTATCATGTCGGTTTGATAGCGGATGCAGATATCTTGGCCCGATTTGGTTTTGACATTGATCTCATTCGGCTGAGAAACCGCATTGCCGGAGAATACTTCGGAGAGTCGATTATAATGCTCTTGCCTGTTATCTGCGGGTACAAACAAGCCTATCAGGTCGCGGTTAACCAGTTCCTCTTCATCGTATCCCGTAAGCCTGCAGATAGCCGGATTAGCATAGGCGCAGATACAATCACAGTCGACCAGAATTATCCCGATCGGCGAGTTCTCCCAGATGGCGCGATAATGCTCTTCGCGCGCTCTCAATTCCTCCTCGATTCTTTTCCGATGGGATATATCGCGGGAGATAGCGGTAATCTGGAGCGGCTCGCCACTTTCCTCGTCGCGCATCATGCTTGATGACGTCTCAAACCAGATATAACTGCCATCCTTTTTACGTATCCGGTACTGGACCTGAAATGCTTCCGGCTTCTCGAGAATGGTATGATGGCTGTTCTGGATTTTTTCAAAATCATCAGGATGGAAGAATTCGTATGCTGAGTGACCGATTAACTCATCCGGCTCATAGCCCAGAAGTTGCCTGCAGGCCGGCGATACATACAGGTATTCTCCTGTGGCAGAATGGGTAGAAACCATATCGGTGGCGGTTTCCATAACCTGCCGATAGCGACGCTCGCTTGCGGTCAGTGCTTCTTCGGAGCGCTTGCGCCGGGACACATCCTTTAAAGCACCGTAGACCTTCATCAATTTGCCTGTTTTCGGATGCATCACAGGACTGGCATAGGCATTGATCCAGCGGATCGAACCATTTTTACATATAATTCGATATTCGCATTCATATTGATTGCCCTCGAATAAGCTGGCTACCTCCTTTTCCTTGATCGGCAAATCATCAGGATGAACAATACTCATCCATCCGCCGTGCGCGCGCAATTCCTCGAGGTCGTAACCGGTGATCTTGCTGATATCGGTTCCCCACGCGAGCGACATCCCGCCTTCGTCGTCGACTTTTAGGCAAAAAGCGTAGTCGCTGGAGACTTCGCTGATCACCCGGTAGCGCTCCTCGCTTTCTCGCAGGGCGCGTGCCGCTTTTTCGTGTTCGGTGTCATCCTGAATCTGGACCATGATCAAGTCAGGTGATATGAATACAGTAGTGACCTGCAGGTGTTTGTGCTCCCCGGTGGAGAGCATATCGTAATCGATTTCGTGGCGTTTTTTTTGTCCGCTCCGATAGCATTCTTCGAGCACATCCTGAACGATCGGGCGCCCCCTGAAAAGCTGGCTTGTCTTCTGGCCGATAAAATCCTCGGCTCTTCCCGCGGTCATCTCTTCCATGGCATGATTGTAGTCAATCAGCACGAAATCGTTTTTTATCCTGCGAAAAGTAAAAATCGGAATCGGGGAGTTTCTATATTGCAGGCGGAAACGCTTCTCGCTCTCCTGCAGAGCTTCGTAGATTTCGACCTGTTCACTGATATCTTCGACAAAACCCTCGTAATAACGTATTCTTCCATCTTCATCGCGAACCACCCACGCGTTTTCGCGAATATGCAAAAAGCTTCCGTCTCTGCGCCGCCAAGCCGACTGCAGGCCGTCGACAAAACCATTGGCCTCTATCTTTTGCTTAAATTTGTCCCGCGGATAATCCGGCTCGTAGCCGCATTCTTCCATGTCCCGATCAGCCAGTTTTTCGAAACTGTCGTACCCGAGCATTTTTAAAAGCGCGCGGTTGACGGACAGAATTTTACCGTCGGGTGTCGTGCGGTAATAACCGAGAATGGCATAGGAAAGGGAGTCATCCCTGTCCAACTCGACTGTTTGCCCGACTGTCCCGGCGGATTTTCCGGAGTCATTGCGAATACGCCCCAAAACCCACCCCCAGGTTTAAGAAGTATCATTAAAGATGCCGGCATCTGCATTAAGAGTGTATCTAAAAATTATAATAAATCTATCATTATGTCAACAGATTAATTGATATAGAGCGCCGAGCATACCCAACAAATTCAATAACCTATAGCCTCGGGAAAGCGTCAGGGTTTACTATTTATCGGGACTGCTACCGTCCTGGCGCTTGAAATTACGATAGATCATGGCGTGATACAGCTTGAAACCGAGCAAGCCGTAGAACTTCTCCAGTTCCCGGTCGCAGACCAGGTCGACCATATACAAGTCAGACAGTTTGGCCATCATCTTTTTCACCAGATTTAGGCCGATTCCATTTCCGCGGTACTCGGGCAGGACCTCCAGAAGCGGGATATACGCTGACAGGATACCGTCGCTGATGGCATTGATGAAGCCGACCACCCGGCGGTTCTCAAAGTCGACCGCCAGCACGATCTCAGCACTATTTGAGAGGATTTCATAGTGTCTCGAGGGACTCGGTTTTTTGGGCCAGCCCTCAAAAAAACCGGATAACATTTGCGGTGATATGCTTTCCAGTGAATCGATATAGTCGATCATAAAGCCCTGCCCTGAATATAGTCTGTATACTGATCAGATCACGGAGCACCTGCCAGCGACTGTGCGCCCTGACAAAATTGGAACTTAAATCAAAATATTTTTATTGTTGTGCTTGTCAAATGCAAATTATTTTATTACTATTACTATCGAGTCAGATCCGATGATAAGGGCAAACATCGAAGACAAACTGCATCTAAATCGACATTTATTTTGTAGATATGGTTCAGTTATACCGATAACTGGTACAAGGAGCCTCATTTATGTCTAAGAAGAATTCTAAAAACGGACTGGCAGTAGAGGACAGGGCAGTTGCGACTGATGCTGATCGGATAACCGGGGTAAAAACTGACTCAGCAAAAAAAAGAAACCATAAAACCATCCTGAAGAAGCCGGCCGGCAAAAGCGAGAGAATGCCCAACGGCACGGACTATCATTTTGTGTTCGAGCAGTCTCCGGTCATGCAGGCTGTTATTGACTTCACCGATGTCTGTAACCATATGGCCTCATTCAGAGGCAACGGCGCCAGCGATGCAAAATCGTACTACAGGAATAATCCGGACAAGCTTAAACGCGTTCTTTCCGAGCTGAAACTGATCAATGTCAATCAATCCGCTCTGGCCACATTGGAAGTCAAGGATGCCGATGAACTGGAGAGATTTCTGCAGGCTCCCGATGGTGACCATTCTCGTGATTTTATACTAGATATTGCTGCGGTTCTCAACGACGGGATTAATTCCTGGCAGTCAGAATTGAAGCTCGCAACCCCATCAGGCAAGACTCTCGACCTGCAACTCGGAGTAAGCCTGCCGTCAGTGGAAAACAACGATCACTCCCGGGTGTTTGTATCGTTAATTGACCTGACCGAACATAACCAAACCCGCAGGAAGATGCTCGAAAACGAGAAGCGTTACGAGATCGCCACCCGGGCCGCCAGGGTGGGAGTCTGGGACTGGGATTTGGCCCATGATCATTTCTATATCGAGCCGGGACTGAAGGATATTCTCGGTTTTTCCGACAGCGAAATGCCCAATGATCTCGAAACCTGGTCAAAGCAGATCTACCCTGATGACAGCGAGGCGGTCCAAAAGGCTTTAAGCGCGCATCTCGATGGCAAGACCGATGAGTTCATCCACGAACACCGCATGATCCACAAGGACGGCACGATCCGCTGGATCCTCGCGCGTGGTAAAAGAGTCACGGACGAGGATGGTAATGTCGTCAGGATGGTCGGAACCGACACCGATATCACAGAACTCAAGAAGACTGAAGAAGCTCTCAGGCAGAGTGAAAAACGCTTCAGGCTGGTCTCAGAGCTGGCTTCCGATTTCGCCTATTATATCCGGCTCGATGAAAACAACGAATTCATCTATGAA
>WJMC01000191.1 GCA_014728145.1 Candidatus Zixiibacteriota bacterium
AGTTATCGAAGTTATTTTCATCTTACGCGAGAGTCCACCCATGTGATGGATGTTCTGGGTGTGGACCGCGTGGATCACCGAACCAGCGCCCAAAAACAGGCAGGCCTTGAAGAAGGCGTGGGTCATCAGGTGGAATGTTCCCGCGGCGAATGAGCCCAGTCCCAGCGCCATGACCATGTAACCGAGCTGTGAAACAGTCGAGTATGCCAGTATTCGTTTTATGTCGTTTTGCACAAGCCCTATAGTGGCGGCCATCAAAGAGGTTATTCCACCGACTAAGGCCACAACTAGGGAGGCGGTTTCCGAGGCATGGTAGATCGACAGCGAACGGGCAATCATGTATACACCGGCGGCGACCATCGTGGCGGCATGGATCAAAGCCGATACCGGAGTCGGACCCTCCATCGCGTCCGGGAGCCAGACATGCAGCGGATACTGTGCTGATTTGCCAACCGCTCCGCAGAACAGGAAGATCCCGATCGCGGCCAGAATCCCGGCCGAGAAATGGGTCGGATCATGATGGACCATCTCGAATACTTCGCTGTACGACAGTGAACCGAAGGTGAAAAATAGAAGCAACAGCCCGATGATAAACCCGAAATCGCCGATACGGTTGGTGATAAAAGCTTTCTTGCCGGCATCGGCGGCGGTTTTCTTTTCGTACCAGAAACCAATCAGAAAATATGAACTGACGCCCACCAGTTCCCAGAAGCAGAAGATCATAAAGAAGTTGTTAGCTACAACCAGGCCCAGCATTGAAAATGAGAACAACGAAAGAAACGAGAAATAACGGGAAGTGCGCGGATCGCCCTGCATATACCCGATCGAGTAGATATGCACCAGCGAGGCGACTATCGTCACCACCATCAGCATTACCACTGTCAGGCCGTCAACATACAATCCGATCTGGAGCGTGAAATCTCCCAAAGTCAGCCAGTCGAATCCGATATCCATAACATAACCGGCCGGTTTACCCATAACCTGAATCAAACAGATCAGCGAATACACGAAACCGTAGAGAATAGCAAAAATAGAAATCGTCTTGGAGAGGTTTTCGCTGAAGCGTGTAAACAGCGTAATCACCGTAAACGCCATCAACGGCATAGCCGGAACTGTCCACAAATTCTCAAGCATAAGCTACCATTTCATTATATTCATCTTGTCCACGAAGACATCTTTGAAATTCTTGTATATCAGGATCACGATAGCAAGTCCTACAGTCGCCTCGGCGGCGGCGATCACGATCACGAAGACCGCGAAAACCTGCCCGATCAGCTTGTCGGGTGTGATGAACTTGGCGAAGGCGACGAAATTGATATTGACCGCGTTGAACATCAGCTCGATGCTCATCAGGATACCGATCGCGTTACGGCGTGTCAAAACGCCGTAGAGACCGATCCCGAACAGGATCGCGGCCAGCGACAGAAATTGTACGAATCCAACCTGCATCTCAATTTTCCCTCTTGGCAATCACGATCGCGCCGATCAGGGCGGCCAGCAAAAGCACCGACACGACTTCGAATGGAAGGATGAAATCCCGCATCAGAAGATGCCCCAGCTCGGCGGTGTTTGTGTCGCCCACAGTCGTATCCTCGGCCAGCGGAAAACCACCCACCTTGTGATTGGCCGAAATCGCGAATATTATGATTGCTGTAAAACAGATAGATACCAGTATAGCGGGGAAGGACTGCTCGTTTGACTGCTTAACCGAGTAATTGGTCAATTCCCGGGTCAGCATAACCGCGAATATCAGAAGCACCGATATCGCCCCGACGTAGATCAGAACCTGTACCGCGGCCAGAAATTCCGCTGACAGGAAAATGAACACGACAGCCACGCAGAAGAGTGTCAGCACCAGAAACAGCGCGGCATGAAAGATGTTTTTCAAGGCTACCACCATGATAGCCGAAAGAATCATCACGAAGGCGACAATATAGAATATTATCGCGGCCGAACCCTCAAGCATCAGTTCCCCGAATCCTTTTTGTCCTTGTCAGCCTGATCGCTTTTCTGATCTTGCTCAGTTTTGTCGTTTTCAGGCTGTGCGGGTTTATCTTCTTTTACAGGTGTGTCCTGCTTTTTTTCATCCTCTTTTTTAGCTTCAACGCCCTCCGGCTTGTCCGCCTTCTTTTCTTCCTTCATTTGCTCGGACTTAGTCTCAGGCGGTTTCTTTTCATCCTCTTTTTTGGGAGCCGGTTTTGCGGGCGGTTTCTTTTTGGCTTTCTTTCTGCGCGGTGTGTAGGGCACATCCTTACCCAGCTCGCCCAGGTACTCCATGTTGTAATGCAATTCGCCCTGGTCGAAAACCGAAAACTCGTATTTGCCGGCCAGCTTGATAGCATCGAAATTGCAGGCTTCCTCGCACTGACCGCAAAAGCAACAGATAGTATTGTCGATCACGAATTTTGTCGGTTCCCAGCGTTTGTTCTCGTTTTTCTCGCGTTCGATCATGATCGCTGCGGAGGGGCAGGCGCGCATACACAACATACAGGCTGTACAGTTCAGTTTGCCCGATTCCTGGTCGGACAGAAGCACCACAACCCCGCGTGAACGCTCCGGCATCGGCCAGCGTTCCTTCGGATACTGGAGGGTGATGGCGTGACGGCCGAGATGCTTGCCGGTTACCGTAAGGCCGACGATCAGATTATAAATTCCCGAGAAAAAACTTCTTACAAGTCCCATCTCAACTCTTGATCAGGTTGTAAATCAAACCTGTCGCTAAAAGGTTAACAAACGCCAGCGGAATCAGCCATTTCCAGGCGAACTCCATCAGGTGATCTACACGCAGACGCGGATAAGTCCACCTGAACCACATGAATATGAAAACCACAATTAAAGTCTTGATCAAAAACCACAGCCACCCCAGCGATTCGTTGGCGACCGGGCCATGCCAGCCTCCCAGAAAGAGCGTGGTGCAGATCGCCGAGGCGATGAACATATTAACGAATTCAGCCAAAAAGAACATGGCGAATTTCATGCCGGAGTATTCGGTCGAAAAACCGGCCACAAGCTCCTGCTCGGCTTCAGGCAGATCAAACGGAGTACGGTTGATCTCGGCTGTGGCGGCCACCAAAAAGATCAGAAAACCGAGTGGCTGTCTGATGATATTCCAGTTCCAGATCTTGTCCTGGGCCAGGACGATCTCCTGCATAGACATGGACTGTGAAAGCATGATCACGCCCATGATCGACAGCGCCAGGGGTACTTCGTAAGATACAATCTGTGCCGCCGAGCGCATACCGCCTATAATGGCGTATTTGTTGTTCGATCCCCAGCCGGCCATCAGCAGGCTGATTACAGTGAAACTGGTAATAGCAAAAATATACAGGATACCGACATTGAGATCGGCGAAGATAATATTTTTCGACCAGGGGATAACCACGAATGTCATCAATGAGGCAGTGAATACAACCACCGGTGCCCAGAAGAAAACCCGTGTGTCAGCCGAGGCCGGTACGGTATCTTCCTTCTGCAAAAGTTTAAGGCCGTCAGCCAATGTCTGTAGCCAGCCATGCCATCCGCCGGTCTCCATGGGACCGAAGCGGACCTGGATATGGCCGGATATCTTGCGTTCCCACCAGACCAGATAGAGCGCCATTAAAGCCGCTATCGCAATCGAGATGACCGCGTAGATACCGGACACTACTATATGCGGTAGCTCTATACCGAACAGCGTCACCTGTCAACCTCCGGCATTACAATATCAAATGAAGCGAAGATTGCCACCAGATCAGCGATTTTGCAACCGGTGGATATCTCCGGAATAACCAGCAAATTATTATATGACGCGCCCCTGAGCTTGAGACGATAGGGCTTTTTCTTGCCATCAGAAACAATGTAGCAGCCGAGTTCTCCGCGGGGCGCTTCAACACGGGCGTAATATTCACCTTCCGGGATCTTGAAGCTGGGCTTGATCTTCAAGGTCGGATCTCCTTCCGGGAGACCGTCCAGGGCCTGCTCGATGATCTTCACAGACTGCTTGATCTCCTCCAGGCGCATAAGATACCTGTCCCAGGTGTCGCCGTTCTGACCGGAAGGAATATCG
>WJMC01000192.1 GCA_014728145.1 Candidatus Zixiibacteriota bacterium
AGCTTTCTTTTCCAAAGCTTTGTATGGACGCTGATTGGTATAGCTGAAGAAAAAACCAATGAAATAAGAATTCTGTCCCGCTGTCATACTTATTGCAGAAAACAAACTATCGATTAGAAAACTTTGGAAAATTGAAACAAAACGCGGCAACCTCATGTTTAGGTATGCCTAATACATAATTTAGGGGAGCCAGTGTATACAAAGGCGATTGAGGATTATTTAAAGGCTGTGTTCAGCCTGCAACGCGAGAACCAGATTGTTACGACAAAGCTGATCGCAAAGAAATTGAATGTTTCTCCACCTTCTGTGACTGAGATGGTGAAAAACTTGGTGCAAAAAAAACTGTTGCTTTACAAGCCATACAAAGGAGTTAAGCTAACTTCACGCGGGCGAAAGGAAGCTCTCAGAATCATACGTGCTCATCGGTTGATAGAGAGCTTTTTGGTCGAAGTGCTTGATGTGCCCTGGGAAACAGTCCACCAGGAGGCGGAAAAATGGGAGCATGTGATTTCAGAGGATATTCTTGATCGAATTGAGAAAAAGCTTAATTACCCGGCTAATGATCCACATGGGGCACAGATTCCTTCCAGGGAAGGTGGATTTGAAGACCAGAAGCTTCGCACTTTGTGCAGTTTAAAAGCCGGCCAAGCGGGAATTGTCCGGGAAGTTAATGATACCGATCCTGAATTGTTAGAGTATTTAACAGAAATCGACCTCAAGCCGGGTGTCAAGTTTTCAGTGAAAGATATCTCAGCATCTGGAGGTTTTATGAGAATCAAATTAAATAACGAAGATAGATTTATCGGTCTTAAGGCATCGGAAAAAATATTTGTTATGATAATTTAGATTGGAGGAATTAGTGAATAGTATTTATAATATTATACGAAAAAGAATCTCAAGACAGTCGATCGCATATTGGTCAATGGCCGTGTTGTTCATAAATTCTATTGTTTTGGTAATTCTACCTTCATCTCTGGTCGCGCAGGATGATGCCGTGACTGTCGGTGGAGCTTATCTTGGACTGTTCAATTACTTTGACCAGGAGAATTCTGGTATTGGTGAACCTGAGCGGAATCAATTTGACGTGGCCGCCAACATCGATTTCGAATGGAAGATTCGTTCGAACATCAAGGGATTATTTCAGCTTCAGGGCAGTCCCGGGGGTGGAAGCTTTGGTTACCCCGGTCCTGAAGTTGAGATAACTGACCTGAATATTGAGTTTTCATTCGCAGACCAGGACGCCACCCTGGTGGCGGGTTCATTTGATTCTCCGTTCGGAATGCAGACAGGATCGCTGAGCAACAATGCCGATACTTTCGGGAATCCGTTGCTGATGAATTCACTTTTTTACAGCGCATTTGCCGGAGCTCCGATGGGAACTCTGAATACGATCGGTGTGATGGGTAACTACATGCATGAAAACTTCGATCTTTCACTTGCGGTCACCAATGGGACTGATGAATCCGCGAATAATTCAGATGGTGGATTCGAGGTTTCCGGGACTGCAATGGGCATAATTCCAGTAGCTCAGGGCGAAGTCCGCGTGGCAGGTTCGTACATCAATAGCGATGATCGCTCGGAATCAGGCGCAACCGGAACGTCTTCGGATTTCAGCGGTTGGATGAGTGAAGCGCTCTATGCGCCTGCCAGTGATATCTATATCAAGGGTTATTTTGGCTCTCTCACTTATAATGATAACTTGGATACAACCGAGGACGATGTCATTATCTGGATGGGAGAAGTTCGCTACGGTCAGGACAGGTGGCATCTGGGGGCTCGGATTTCAGGCTGGATGCCACAGGATGAAGATGCTGATGGAAGTGGAATCTCAGGATTGATTCCAAATCCGGGATTGGCGCTCCAGGTGGCTGGGACTATGCCTGTAATTGATCAGAAAATTACCCGAATCCAGGTCGGAGCCGGGTACGGCTTAGATGATGACCTGATGATTAAAATTGAAATATTTATGGATAATTACGATAAAGCCAGTTTGACTGAATCAACCGATGTACAGGGTGTCATTATTGCCTTGAATGGAACCATTTAACTTTTAGATTTGTATGTAACGATATTGAAGGATAATTATGACAGGAGGAAATAAATGAAATCACTATATTTTATTATATCGGTTTTTATGGCCGGTTTTATAGTTGCCGGGTGTGGCGGTGGCGAAGATGGAACTGACGGTTCTTCTGGAAACGGCAAATTGAAAATCGTCGCTACGATAGGAATGATTGCCGATGTGGCCAAAAACGTCGGTGGAGAAAATGTCGAGGTCGTCGGCCTGATGGGTCCGGGTGTGGATCCACACACGTACAAGGCCAGTGCCGGCGATGTTACCCGGATGAGCGAGGCCGACCTGATCCTGTACAATGGCCTGCACCTCGAGGGAGCGATGTCCGAGGTGCTCGAAAAAGTCGGACAGCGTGCCAATACTTACGCAGTGACCGAGGCTGTCGACCAGTCCAGGTTGCTTTCTTCCGCCGACTATGAGGGGGCTCACGATCCGCATATATGGTTCGATGTCAGCCTCTGGATGAAAGCAGTCGAGGGCATTCGTGATAAACTGGTGGAACTCGATCCTGACAACCGGGACGCATATCAGGCTAACGCTGATAAGTATCTGGAAGAGATGAAAGAACTGCATCAATATGTTCTCGACCGGGCTTCCTCAGTGCCGGAAAACCAGAGGGTCCTGATCACCGCCCATGATGCCTTCAACTATTTCGGCCGGGCTTACGGGTTCGAGGTTCGAGGCCTGCAGGGAATCAGCACAGCTTCGGAGGCCGGTACCGCTGATGTGCAAAATCTGTCTGAGTTTATCGCAACCAACCAGATCCCCGCGATTTTCGTCGAATCCTCTGTGCCGGTGCGCAATATCGAGGCTGTTCAGGCCGCCGTTAAATCTCGAGGTTTCGGGGTCAAAATCGGGGGCGAGCTGTTCAGTGACGCGATGGGCACCAGCGGTACCCCTGAAGGGACGTACCTCGGTATGGTACGCCACAATATCGACACGATTGTAAGCTCGTTAAAACCGGAATAACCTGCCTGGAGATAAATCATGAATGATGAACTCGCGGTAAATGTAACCGACCTGACTGTCGCCTACAAAGATAAACCGGTACTCTGGGACATTGATCTTGAGATTCCGAAAAAGACGCTTATGGCGATCGTGGGACCCAATGGCGCGGGCAAGACGACTTTGATCAAGGCGATCCTGGGATTGGTCCGGAAGGCGGCCGGACAGGTGTTGATTCATGGCAAACCCTACCGTAAGCAACATCAGCTGGTCGGCTACGTGCCCCAGCGCGGTTCTGTCGACTGGGATTTTCCCACCAGCGTGCTCGATGTGGTCGTGATGGGAAGTTATGGCTCGCTGGGATGGATCCGGCGTCCGGGCAAAAAGGAAAAACATGAAGCCATGCAGGCGCTCGAAAAAGTCAGGATGGAAAAGTATTGCGACAGGCAGATCAGCCAGTTGTCAGGAGGCCAGCAACAGAGGGTGTTTCTGGCTCGTGCTCTGGTCCAGGATGCCATGGTCTACTTCATGGATGAACCGTTCCAGGGAGTTGATGCCACCACTGAAAGAGCCATCATTACCATATTGAAAGAACTCAAAGACAGTGGCCGAGCGGTGGCGGTTGTGCATCATGACCTGCAGACCGTGCCGGAGTATTTTGACTGGGTGACGCTGTTGAATGTGCGCAGGATCGCCAGCGGACCGGTCGAAGAAGTTTTTACTGAAGATAATTTGCGGATGGCTTACGGTGGTAAAGTCGACTTTTTGAGCCACCAGATGAGTTCGCAAAACAGCGCCCGGGAGCAGTAATGGGAATAAGCCAGATCCTGCATGACATATTTTTCGATTATACTCTTCGTACGGTTGTGCTCGGGTCCTCGATACTGGGAATTGTCAGCGGTGCGTTGGGATCGTTCGCGGTGCTCCGCAGGCAGAGCCTTTTAGGCGATGCAGTCTCCCATGCCGCCCTGCCGGGGATAGCGCTGGCATTTTTGTTAACCCGCAGTAAATCGTCTCTGGTTTTGATCCTGGGGGCGGCACTGGCGGGATGGATCGGAACATTGATAATCATCGGAATTCTCAAGTCAAGCCGGATCAAGTATGATTCGGCCCTGGGGATGATATTATCAGTCTTCTTCGGTTTTGGACTGGTCTTATTGACATTCATTCAAAAAATGCCCGATGCCAATCAGGCGGGTTTGGATACGTTTTTGTTCGGTCAGGCTTCAGCCCTGCTCGAAAAGGACGTGATCGTGATGGGGATTTTAGCCGCGATCGCGCTGATTATCGTGTTCATGTTCTGGAAAGAGTTCAAACTGCTGTCTTTTGATCGCGACTACGGTTTTAGTCTCGGCTTCCCGATGAATTTGATCGATATACTTCTGACAACCATATTGGTGATCGCTATCGTGCTCGGGTTGCAGACAGTCGGAGTTGTATTGATGAGCGCGATGGTTGTCGCTCCGGCCGCGGCCGCGCGTCAATGGACCGACCGCCTGGGGCTGATGATCGTTTTGTCAGCTGTATTCGGTGCCCTGGCGGGGGTCAGCGGGGCGGTGCTCTCGAGCACGACAGAAAAACTTCCGACCGGCCCGACGATTGTTCTATGTGTCAGCGCGATAGTCATCATCTCGATGTTTCTGGCGCCCAACCGGGGTCTTTTGTTCAAATATATCAGAGAGAAGATCAACAGCCGGGTGCTTCGCCTCAACGGTGTTTTAAGCGACCTTTATGAGCTCGC
>WJMC01000193.1 GCA_014728145.1 Candidatus Zixiibacteriota bacterium
CCCCGGACTGTTCCTGGGCAAACGCTCCAACAGACATTATCAGAACAAATATAGTTAACAATACCAATGACTTAACTCTGCTCATACCTCATTACCTTGAAATCTCCGAGAGAGTCCTCACGTAGTCGTAAAGCTCGTCAACCTCCCCGCCGGATAGAAATCCGAAGCGATGTTCGGGCATTCCGGGAGTGCTTTCGACCAAAAAACGCCTGAACTCACGCCTGCTTTTCAGGACTTCCGACTCTCTCCCATAAAATCTACCTTTATGTAGATAAAGAACAGATGAAGGCACGACTTGTTCCGCGGATAGAGTGCCCTGACCTTTGTTTCCATGGCAGGATGAGCAATTCCGGAGATACAACCGATCGGTTTCAATTTCAGCCTGATTCACTCTCGGCAGTGCCTTCCTGCTAAAGATCATTTCCATGGCCACATCGACAGGTATAGGTTCGATCCGGGGTGCCTGTGTCGTGTCAGTTGTGGTGTCCGGTACAGCTTCCGTGGCAACCTCTTCCCCATCTCCGCCGGGCAGTTGTGCCACAAGCTCAGGTGGGTTTTCAGGTAGCTCCGGCACCATAGTAGCGACATACTGTGCCATAGCCATCCTCTCCTCACCGGGAAGCAGGTCGAAGGCCGGCATCGAGGTGCCCTGAACCCCATTGGTTATCGTGTTATATATCTCCACAATTGAAGCACCATGCTTAAATTTTTCTTTCAGGAAGTTTCGCGGTGGAGGGTTGAGCCCGGCCGACTTCGGCCCCTGACCACTTCCGTCTTCGCCATGACAGGAGGCACAATTGAGTTTGTACAACCGACGTCCCTCGGCCACCAGGCTGTCGGTCGGTTCCAGAAGCTTTCTCAAGTTGACCTGTTTGACATCCTCTTCAGGTCGCAGTTGTTCTGTGGGCGGATAGTACTTACCTTCGAACTTCCCCCTCCGAAATCCTTCTGAAAAAGCGAAATAGACCACGTAGATGGCCGCCACCAGAGCGATTATATAGAACAGTAAATTTATATTTCCCTTGACCTTAGACATGCTGATACCGTCCAGTCACACAGCTTTCGAGATTTGGATCGCCCTTGGCCAGAAGCGGATATTTCTTATAGAAATACCTGACCGAGAGGCCAAATATCCCCAGAAACATCAAAAACACTCCGACCTCGATCCAGGAAACCATACGAAATGATTCCGAAAAAGTCGGGACCACCATCCAGTAAACATCGAGCCACTGGCCTACCAGCACCCCCACAGCAACAGCGAAGATAACCGCTGGATTAGCCCGGTTTTTATCCGGCATCAGAACGATAAACGGAAGAATCCATTTTAACAGCGGAAGCATAAGCAACACAAACTGCCAGCCGTTTTTGGAACGAGGGATGAAATAAGTGATCTCATGTGGCAGGTCAGCATACCAGATCAGCATGTACTGCGAAAACCCGATATAGACCATGAAAACCGAAAAGGCCATCATCCAGGTACCCAGATCGTGGAGGTGGATATGCTCGACGCCGTTTTCGAGATAACCACGGCCACGAAGCAATATAACAATAATCGCGGTTGCCGAGATTCCACTCAAAAACAGGCCGGAGAAGCAGTAGACACCGAACATGGTGGAATAGAAATGCTCCTCCAGTGACATCAAAAGGTCAATGGAAGCGAATGTGAAAGTAAAACCAAAGACAATCAGGAAGATAATACTGAGTTTTTTGTTTTTACGGGTCAGGCTCGGATTCTCGCTTTCATCCTGCTTGAGCGAGAACCTGACGATCAACAGCGCCAGGACAATCCATATTCCAAAAAATATCAATTCACGAACTATGAACCAGAGTGAGGTCAGGTATACATGTTTTGTGTAAGTAAAATAGTGTTCGGGAATGAATTCCGACCATTCATAGAGACTGCCGATACCGAAGAAAAGCCCTATCAGCAAAATCAGTGAAACCGGCAGGTAAGCGGCAAATCCTTCAGCAACCCGGCGAATACTGACCGACCAGGTACCGTTGGCGACGTATTGCACCGCGGCGAACACGAACGCGCCGAGCCCGATGGTCAGAAAATAGAAGAATTCGATCAGGTAATTGTACCAGGCGCGCTGTGGATTGAGAAACAGGGCCAGGATAAAAACCACCAAACCGATCAAAAATGAGAAAAACAGGAACCGGTCACAGACCAATCCCGGCTTGAGCGGTCCGGTATTCTTTATTTCAGGCATCGGCCCCGAACTCATAACTACTTACTCTCCTTCTCGGCGACCGGGATTTCGGAATATCCCAGATCTTTGAGCCTGTCGATATCTTCCTGTGTCGGACGAGCCGCTTTCTGGAGCGCGCGGACATAGTGGATGATTGCCCAGCGTGTATTCTGGTCGATCGAACTCTTATAGCTGGGCATATTCCCCTGCCCCATGGTAAGTATATGATAAAAGCGGCCATCCGGCCATCCAATCGCCTTATCTGTGTACAAAAGCGGCGGCTTAGTCATCTTGGGAATAATCGGACCATCGCCCGCACCGGTGCTACCGTGACAGGGATAGCAGTATATAGCGTAATACTCCTGCCCTAATGCGAGCACTTCCTGCCCTGGTCGGAGGGGGTTGATCAGCCTGTGGGCCGCCAGCGTATCACCCACTGTGTGGGGGTATGGTACCATGTCGCGCGGGATGGTATTAGCCACCGGATGACGCATCATAGTATGACCGGTATCGTCAGGGTTATCCTGCTGCGGTTTGACAGCCGGCGAACGATACATATCCGGCATGTATTCCCACTCGCGCACATCCCGATCACGCGCGCATGACAGCAGGCTGAACAGTGCCAGTATGATTACACTATATTTCCACAATTTCGGTATCATCTATATCGTTTTCCTTAAAAAACTCCGTAATCTTATCCTGCCCCCCGTTTTCCTCGAGGGGTATCAAAAGCGCAAACTGATCGTCGGTCAGCCTCTCCCGAATAACGTTCGGATCTTTGTAGGGATAGAAGCGACCTATATGCATGAGCGCCAAAAAGGTTGTGATCCCGGCCAGCAGCACCCCGGACTCGAAAACGATCGGAATGAAAGCCGGCCATGAGACTAGTGGTTTTCCACCTACGTTGATCGGCCAGTCAGCCGCCGATGTCCAGGCCTGAAGCAGAAAACCGAGCCCCGCACCGATCACCAGCATCGTCTTGGCCGCTTTCGGGATCCATGACTTCTTGATCCCCAGCGCTTTCTCGAAGCCGTGGACCGCAAACGGCATAATCGCATTGAGCTTCTTGAATCCCAGTTTGCGAGCTTTTTCACCAACTTCCAGGAATCGATCGGGGTGATCAATGAATCCGACCACGACTTTTTTCTTAGCCATTTTTACCTCCCTTTCTGCCCAGGGGATTGGTCAGGATCATCTTGATTTCGGACATCGAGATGACCGGGAAAAACTTGATAAACAGCAAAAACAGTGCAAAGAACAACCCGAACGAACCAATCGTGACCGCCCAGTCAGAGAAAGTTGGGATGTAGTAATCCCAGTTGGCGGGCAGGAAATCTCGGTGGAGCGAGGTTACGATGATATTGAAACGTTCGAACCACATACCGATATTGACACAGATCGAGACCGCGAACATCGCCGGAATCGAGGTGCGAATCTTCCTGAACCAGAACAATTGCGGGATAACGACATTACAAACAAGCATGATCCAGACCGACCAGGCATAGGGCCCGATCAGACGGTTTAAGAAAACAAATTGCTCGAACGGCTCATCGGAATACCAGGCCACGAAAAATTCCATGAAATATGAGTACCCGACCAGGCAGGAGGTGAATAGTATGACCTTGTTCATCATCTCCATATGCCGGATAGTGATATATTCTTCGAGTTTCATCACCCGTCTCAGGATCACCAGGAGCGTAACCACCATAGCCATACCGGAGAAAATCGCCCCGGCCACAAAGTACGGCGGGAAGATCGTGGCATGCCAGCCCGGCAATTGTGATACGGCAAAGTCAAAGGACACGATACTGTGCACCGACAACACCAGCGGAGTTGCCAGCCAGGCGAATTGCAGGTATGATCTCTCGTAATGATCCCAGTGATGAGCTTCGCCTTTCCATCCGAACGAGAGTGTGCGATAGAAGAACCTGCCGATTTTATTTTTGACGCGGTCGCGCAATGTGGCAAAATCGGGCAAAAGCCCCTGGTACCAGAACAGAAGCGAGATCGTAAAGTAAGTCGTCACCGCAAAAACATCCCACAGCAACGGCGACCGAAAATTCACCCACAGCAGACGGTCATTGGGGTACGGGATCAGCCAGTAATCGACCCAGATCCGTCCGGTATGGATGAGCGGGAACAGCCCGGCACACATGACCGCGAAGATCGTCATCGCTTCGGCAGTGCGGTTGATCGAGTTACGCCATTTCTGACGCAACAAAAACAACACCGCCGAAATCAGCGTGCCGGCGTGACCGATGCCGACCCAGAAGACGAAATTCGTGATATACACACCCCATGCCACCGGGTGGTTAAGCCCCAGAATACCGATGCCTTTCGTCAACTGGATAGAGAGGATATAGCCCAACAGCGCAACTGCCGCCATAGACAGCGCCAGAAGCAATAGCCAGATCCGGCTCGGTTTGTTGGTGATCGGGGCATAGACGTCCTCGGTCACCTGTTTCATTGAAATATGACTGCCCAGCCATGGGCCGCCATATTTGTGACCGTCGATATCCAGCGGTTTAATGTCCGTGTGAGCCATCTTCCTCGGTTTCCTCCGCATCACGGTTACGGATCAGGTACAAAAATGCAACCTGCGGTTCGATATTGAGTTCCTCCAATGCGCGATACGCGCGGGGATCGCGAGCCAGTCTGCTGATTCTGCTGTCCGGATCATTTAAGTCACCAAACACGATCGCATCGCCCGGGCAGGTCTGCGCACAGGCCGGGATAATTTCGCCGTCACGCACCGGCCGTCCCTCGGACTTGGCCTTGTGATGGGCATCGCGGATTCGCTGGATGCAGAACGTGCATTTCTCCATCACACCCCGTGTACGTACGGTAACATCCGGGTTGAGCGCAAAGTGGCTGACTTTATCCGGATGAGCATTCTTATAGTAATCGTAATAGTTAAATCTGCGGACTTTATAGGGACAGTTATTGGAACAGTACCGAGTTCCCACACAGCGATTGTAAATCTGCAAGTTGAGTCCCTCGTCGTTATGTACAGTCGCCAGCACAGGGCAAACCGTTTCGCAGGGAGCTTTTTTGCACTGATGACAGGTCATCGGCTGACGTATGATTTTGGGATTTTCCGGATCACCCTGGAAATAGCGGTCGATCCTCAACCAGTTCATCTCGCGCCCGTTTAAAACTTCCTCGCGTCCGACATAGGGAATATTGTTTTCAGTCATGCAGGCCACGATACAGGAATTGCATCCGATACAACGGTTTAAATCGATCACCATACCCCACAGGTGGCCGGGATAACTGTGGTCCTGTTTCCACAACGACCCCTCGGGCACATGATGCTTATGCAGTCCGGCATGGTGGTCATGCTTGTATTTATCCAAAGTCGTCTCGAACAATATCGGCCGTCCCTCGATATAATTATGACCCTGAACAGTGGCCAGGAAACGATGTTTCCCGGTTTTTTCAAGTTTTACACCGGTCAACAGGTTATCGGGACGACCGTTGTCAGAACCGGCAAGCTTGAAAGCATTGATCCCTAAACCGTCGCCGACAGCACCAACTGAAGTTCTGCCCCAGCCGACCTGGAGCGCGGCTACATCTTTATGAGTGCCCGGTGCCAGATGAACCGGGATCTCGAACGTCTGGCTTGCATGCGTGAACGAAACGATATCGCCATCCTTGAGCCCCATCTCGGAAGCCCTGGACGGGGCTATTGCCAGATAGTGGTCCCAGGTTATGCGTGTAACCGGATCGGGGGTCTCCAGAAGCCAGGCATTGTTCTGGTAACGGCCGTCATAACGCAAAGACGATACGGTCAGGTTAATAACTAATCCGCCAGGGCTACTCCCGTCGTAACCGATACCCTCCAGAACTGAGGAATTGAATTCTCCAGCCTGTTGATTCTGAAGCTGTTCGTACTCGCGGGAGGCATAGAACCCCTTCTGTAGCAGGTCGACCCAGAAGGCTTCGAAATCAGCTGCCAGCCTGTCCTGCCTGAATATACTTTCACGCCAGTACCGGCGCAGGTAAGCATAGAAACCAAACGGTTTATCGCCATTTCCAAAATCAGCTTTACCCAGCTTAAAGCCCAGATTCAAAAGCGAATCCTCGAATTGACGATTGTCAAATAATGGCGAAATAGTCGGTTGCTGGATGTTGTAAAGTCCGGTCAAAGGTTCCGCGTCACCCCAGCTTTCAGCGCCATGCAAACCGGGCAGCAAATAATTGCAAAGCCTGGCTGTTTCGTCGATACGGTCAGCCATAGAAACCCTGATCGGGACATTCTTAAAGCAGTCCTCGAAACCAGCCTGTTCAGGCATGCTGTATACCGGATTGGTATCATAAACCAGAACTGCGCCCACTTTGCCGGTTTTCATATCAGCGATAAACTGCATAATATCCTCAGCCGGCGATGCACCCCGCGCGGCCGGAATCGAACCGGCAGTGATCGTTTTTCCTTCGTTTTCAAGTATAATATTCAGGAAATGGACCAGGTAATGCAGTTTCTCGGCACCTTCGAACTGATTGGAGTAACTTTCAGAAAGAATCAAACCCTGACCGCGATTGTCCCAGAGTTCACGGGCGATCTTAGCCAGCCTGCCGTCCTCAAGGTGCAGTTCCTTTTCGACTTCGGCAGGTTCAAATTGATTCAGAACCGATTTCACGCTATCATTATTTATGTAGGCGGAATGACCGTCTTTAATCACAATCTGGTTGGCCAGCGCGCCGGCGATTTTATATAAATCTTTTGGATTTACAGGCCAGTGATAGTCGCCACAGGCTCCGGTTTCGGAGAAAGCCGGCTCGAAAGCATAGACCCGCGACATTCTCTCATCGCCCGGAAGACGTTTAGAGGCGAATTCACGCATATACTTGAGACGGTTGCGTCCGCACGCAAACGGATCCGCACCCAGCAGAACCAGGATATTTGCTCGGCCGATATGATATTCCGGGAAGGCGGTGTCGCCAAAAGCATCACGCCGGGTTTGCATGAAAGCGTCATGGCAGAGAGCTTCATAACGAATATGACGCGACTGCGGAAACTGTTCTAAAAACCTGTTAATCAGATCGCTACGCGCCGGGCCGTGCCAGGTAC
>WJMC01000194.1 GCA_014728145.1 Candidatus Zixiibacteriota bacterium
TAAAACGTCATGCCCAGGTTGTAGAGCAGGTACGGATTTTCGGGATCATGAGCGACTGCCTGCCTGAGATAGACCAGGGCGCTGTCCAATTGAAACTGCCTCCAGAAAATAACTCCCAGATTATTGAGAGCCTCGATGTCAACCGGGACAACCCGCAGTTCGGAGCGGTATGCGGTTATTTTCGGTGCAAGCGCTCCGTTATCGGTGTAGGCGGTTTCGAGCACGTGCCGTGACCATTCGTCAATTTTGCCATAATTCTCTTCAAACATCTTCCAGTCGAGCGCGAGAGCGGTCTTTGTTTTCAATTGTCTGCGCTGAATTTCGGGCATGTACAATTCACCGCTGACTGAATCACGTCCCTCGGTGAAAACTTTGAACTCCACTGCCGGGGGCCATGTCAGCGGGACCGGGATTGTATTCACTATCAGCGCGATATCGTTCTGTCGGCAGAGTTCATAGATTTTTAGCAGGTTCAGGGCGTACTGTTCGGGAGTGACCCGCACTTTCAACTCGCGGTTATCAATACTCGGTGATCCGGATTTGACCGGGCGCAACAGGTTTTTTAAAAATCGATAAAGCTGGAAATTGTTCAAAAATTTGCGGGCCTGACGGTAATTCGCCGATTTTTCCATCAATGCGGAATCACTCAAAAAACCATTGTAGGAAGCGTCATTATTACCGAGGTAGACAAGTACGATATCCGGGTCATATTTTAGCCCTTCGATTTCGAGATACTTCAATCCCTGCAGGCTTGAATAGCCGGCAGTAGAAGCATTGACGACTTCGACCGGGCCATTGTGATATCGTGAGAGAACCTGCCTGAGTATCCAGGCGAAGGAATTACCCCAGTCGGACAGGCCGATTCCCAACGGGGTGGAGTCACCCAATAGCAGGATCCTGAGGGTGCCGGAAGGTTTTTTATACGGCACCTCCGGACCACTGAGACCATGACGGTTGGTTTTTACGAATGGCTTGATCAGGTCAGGTTTCATCTTCCAGAGGAGTTCCGGGTCGCTTTCATGAATACCCATAAACCCGGAAAAAAGGTTTCTCTGCCAGCTATTATGAGCTAATGCCGGATCGACAATCCTGCCAATCGGCACCATTCCGCTCAGCCTGAGGACGATCTCCACCAGGGCGAGAACCAGAACTACCGCCAGCGAAGAGTAGACAATTTTTTTTAGTACACCCATCATATTAAATCCGGTTTCGTAGACTTAATCTATGAAATCTATGCTTTCGTGACAAGCACCGATTGTGCTTGCCCTGCTTAAGTTTTATATATTATAATACACGCAACCAGGAGGTTGGATGAACAGGATGTTACGTCTGCTGATTATTCATGTAGTTCTCTTCTTTACGCCTGCCTTATCCCAGATCGATCTGGATGTGGAACAGACAGTTCTCGAGAACGGCCTGACGGTTTTGACCTGTGAAATAGATGCATTTCCGACGGTTTCGCATCAGCTGTTTGTCAGCGCCGGTTCGCGCGATGAACTCCGTGCAGGAGCGACCGGCGTGGCTCATGTGCTTGAACATTTGATGTTTCGCGGTACCGAAAAAAACCCGGATTACATGCAGGCAGTCAGCCATATGGGACCGCAGGTCAATGCTTACACCGGGCAGGACTACACCTGTTATTATGTCAACGCCAAATCTGAATTTTTGCCGGAGATTATCGAGATCGAGGCTGACCGGATTCGTAATTTCAACTTCAGCCCTGAAACTTTTGGGCGCGAGATGGGACCGGTGCGCGAGGAGCGGCGCAGGTTTATTGCCGATGATCCCGATGGATATATGTCAGAACAGATTTACAGGCTGGCCTATACCCGTCACACTTATGAGCATCCCGTGATCGGATGGGAAAACGACGTCGAGCGGAACCTTAGTTACAGGGACGCCAACGATTTTAAAGACGTTTTTTATTCACCAAACTTCGTCACGATAATCATCGTCGGAGATTTCGAAACCGAAGAAGCCCTGAACCTGATACATCAATATTACAGTGACTGGCCCTCATCACTGCCCCCGATTGGACGCGTACGCGAGGAACCGCGTCAAAAACGCGAGAGGACCATGAACCTTACATGGAAATCGCCTGAGATCTCCCCACGTGTTAATATCGCTTATCATGGTCCTGATCTCAATTTTCATGACAAGGACCTCCTGGCGCTCCAGGTTCTGGCACGGATGATGTTTGGTGAGGGAGGGCGATTAAATACTTTACTCAAAGATGATCTTGGATTGGTAGACAGAATCAACGCCGAATATGAGGGTATGAAAGACCCGGGTTTGTTTGTGATCGATTTGACTTTACGCGACCCGGCGAATCGTGATTCAACTTTACGGATCATATATGATGGCTTTGATAAAATTCGAAAGGGCCAAGTCTCGGCAAATGAACTCACGCGTACTGTCAATGAACTCAAGGCGGAATATGTTTTCCGGCTCGATCGACCGGCCCGTATCGCCGGGACACTGGGATATTATCAACTCTCCGGGGGGGACTATAAGCTGATGTTTACATACTACGAGATGCTTTCCACGATAAGTGGATCCGACCTGGCCCATGTGGCTGAGAAATACCTGATTGCTTCCAACCGTTCGGTGGTTACCCTGATGCCGGAAAAAATGGAGTAGATAAGGATTATGAAAACGAAGCTGATATTTGCTTTTTTGTTCAGCCTGTATTTTGCTTTTGGTTGCGCCGAAAGGGAAGCAAACCAAGTTGAGCCGGAAGTAGAATACCATGTCGATTTTGTTGGTCAACCGGATTCGCGTATGCCGGTGATATATTTTTCAGTGGTCGTCAAATCCGGATCAGCTGATGATCCTGAGGGCAAAGAGGGATTGGCATGGCTGACCGCGCATTACCTTGAGAGGGGAACTGAATCATATAGCAAAGAAGAAATATCGCAAAAAATTGCCAGCCTGGGCGGAAGGCTGGATATCCGAGTCGATCGGGAAGTGATCCATATTTCAGCCCGAGTGCTCAGCCGTGAGCTCGAAAACTTTTACCCTGTTTTCAGGGAAATACTGCTTCAACCCTCATTTTCTTTTGCTGAACTGGAAGCGCTCAAGGCGGATCAGAAACATGCTTTGAAGCAGGTCATCCAAAACGATGCCCGTCTCTGCCTGGCAACATTGGAGAAGCATCTTTATGCCGGCCATCCCTATGAACATCCGGTTATGGGTCTATTCAGCTCTAACGAAAAGCTGACACCGGAAGACGCGCGTGAATTTCACACCGAGCACTTTACTTCCGCCAATATCATCTGCGGGTTGGCCGGGGATTATCCAGAAGCTTTTGCTCATGAATTTGTCGATGATCTCAATTCATTGGGTGGTGAAACAGTCGAAAGGATTCGACCACAAGCCAGGGGATACAGCGAGCGCACAGTGATCATTGTCGAAAAACCGGGTCGCGACCAGGCCCAGATCCGGATCGGAAAGCTGTTGCGCTACACTCGTCGGGATCCTGTCTGGTACCCGCTCCAGATCGCCAATTCCTA
Source organism: Candidatus Zixiibacteriota bacterium (assembly GCA_014728145.1). NCBI lineage: Bacteria > Pseudomonadati > Candidatus Zixiibacteriota > Candidatus Zixiibacteriota bacterium. The sequence goes on from WJMC01000194.1 coordinate 3,513, forward strand.
TCTGGGACGTCATCGCGAGATGTTTGGTCGCCTGTTCATGACTATCCGAGAGGAACGCGGGTTATCTTACGGAGCATACAGCTACCATGAGCATTTTCGACAGGCGGGATGGTCTAACAATCCTCTCTCTCTGACACCGTTTGAACCGCAGTATTTCTCTATCTGGACCTACCCGAGACGTGAGAATACGGAATTCGCGATCAAAATGTCTCTCTATGAACTGGAAAAACTGATCACGACCGGAATTGAACCATTGGCAATGGAGACGGTGAAAAGCTACGAGATCAATCATTTCCCGTTTTTGATCGAAGCCGCTAAACAGCGTCTCGATAAAAACCTGGAAGAGATCTATTATGAACTGCCCGGGTTTATTGAGAACTATGAAACCAGGATTATGAAGCAGTCCAGTGCTGATGTAAACACTGCGGTTTATGATCACTGGTCGAGCGATGGCCTGCTGATCGTAATCGTGACAGATCAGGCCGAGAAGATGAAAAGTGAACTTTTAAGCCAGCAAACCAGTCTTACGCTTCCCGAGGGCGCCAGCGCAAACGGGCTGGAGGAGGTCAACCGCCGGGTAAAAGACTTCGACCTGGGGTTGAACCCCGAGGATATTGTTATCATCCATGCCGACAAACTTTTCCGCTAAGGAGCTCAGGCCGTTTCGCGACCGCGATGTGGCCTGGTTTACACCGCTGTTGCCGTTTGTTTTCGGCGGTGTGATCTACCTGTTGATACTTTTGGCGATGTATCTTGAGAGTGTCCTGCCATTGCCGGAGTTATATCTTCATTTCTCGCTTGCCAGAAAGGCGGTTGGTTCGGTCTTAGCGGTGGTTGGGATGACCTTCTTTACGCTCGGGACAGGGCGGGGTGTTCTCTTCCTGCGAAAAAAAAGGGGCAGGCCGTTTATCAATTCGGGCGTTTTTAAGTATACTCGCAATCCATCATATTTTGGAACCATGATTACTTTGTTTGGCGTCTCATTTATTATGAATTCAATCAGTATGCTTCTGATTGCTGTCGCGGTGCTTCTGATCTTCACGATCTCGGTGCAGATCACAGACCAAATCATGCTGCGGATTTACGGTGAAGATTTTGTTCGCTACAAGGAATCCACACCTCGCTTTATTCCGGCCGTCAACATGCTGTTTCGTAATATTTTCGGGCTGGATTGATTACCCAGCCCGAATTCGCTTCTATTGTGGTTGTTAGTCTCTTGATAACGGATTGTCTACGATCGGGGGCTTGCGGCTGGTGGCTGACATCCTTGTCAGTTCCATCTCTTCCACCAGAATAGAAGGCAGGACAACCGAAGCGGTATTTGTAAACGCACCGTCGAACATGCTGTGATAAACATTGTAATCATCACCCACCGCCAGGATGTCCTTGAGTGTACGCACCGAGAGATTTGCGTAATCCATGCCTCGCACCGGCGTCAGGGAACCGTCTTTGACAGATATCTTGTAAGCTTTCAGGACACGTGGAAGTTCATTATCCTGGCCTCTGCGAGCGAACCTCATGCGACCGTCCGTGTCGGGACGACCCGAGAAATTCATCTGTTCCACAATCAGGCCATACTCGATATCCATCGCCCGGCAAAGTTCCAGCATCTGTTGCTTGAGCTCCTCGAATGAGAAAGTCTCCTCGCTTTCGATGATGACATTGCCCGGTTTGCCGACGACCTCGACTGCGCCCCAGCCACCCTGTATCAGGCGGCCGTGACCGTTGGATTCAGTGATCTTTTTGGTAGGCGTGCGGCTCATATAGTAATTTCGTAACCTGCCGTTTTTAACCAGTTGCACTTTTTCGGCCTTGACACCATCGTCATCATAAAGGTAATCACCGGCCAGCTTGAGGCCTTTGTATTCGGTAATAGTGGGATCATCGTAGATGCTGATAAAATCGGGCACGACCCGGAAACCGATCTTTCGAGCCAGTTTTGGATCGTGGAGATAGTCTTTCATGCCCTCGTTCGAGGTCAGCGGTCTACGAGGATTGGAAATATTGTCGAGAAACATCTTGACCAGGAATTGGTTCGCACCGTTGGAATGAAAGATGACCGGTCCGATATAGTCCTCGAGCGGTTCGGTCTCGACCAAAATCGCGGTTTCATCGGCAAACGACTTGATCCAGTTTCGAAGTTCCCCGACTGATGGAAGCTCTTCGATATCTTCAAAAATGATGCGGTCGTAGTTGTACACGGGCAAACCGTTGTCATCGAGACCGCGGGCTTCAATAAAGATGTAATGGATGTGACGGCCTTTGCGTATCTGTGTACCTTCGCTGTTGATGATATACCTGTTTTCGGTTTTAGTATTGAGTTCGACTGAAGAATGCTTGAACTGCGGGTAGTCCCGGAAGACCGAGGACAGGTCTGCCAGTATCTCCTTGAATTTGCTGGTATCCGCCTGCGGTTTGGCAAATTCGTCGAAATGCCTGACTTTCTTCGCCCGCGACAGGTCGGCAAGCGTGTCTTCCTGCATCCGGTTCTGGAGTGTTGCGCTTTTCATGGCAAGGTTTTCGATTGCCGTTTTATAGGCATTGTCTGTACCCAGCCAGGCGGCATGACGAAGAGCATGGTAGTCCAGTTCAACCGGCAGGTTTACCGTCTCCATACCGGTCTGCCAGATAGTGTGGACGAAATTGCTGTTGTCAAAGTCGTAATCGCCCACTCGCAAGTCGATAAACATCTGGTTGGCATCAGTGCGATCACATTTAACGATTGAACCGTATTCAGCTTTGATATGGCAATTGTTCTCGAGGTTGACCAGGTATCGGATGAAATACGGCCGGGCTTCGTCCTCGAGTTTGAGGTTCTCCATATTGCGTTCGATCTCGTCAGAAAGCGCACTGACGACTACATCCTCATCGGCCGATCCCGTGACTCCCAAAAGCATCACAAGTACCAGTGAAAGCCAAATTATCAAATTGGATTTTCTGCATATATACATTCTTTAACTCCTGCTGTATCTCGGATTTGACGACACTTACTGCTGTTTTGTCAGAGGTGAAGGCAATAGTGGCGGCCTCTGCTGGCTTTTCTGGGCTCGTTCGACTTCGATTTCGGACAACAACAGGCTGGGCGAGATAGCCGAAACAGGAACGCTGCCCGATTCCGCCCCGCAGGTGCCGTTGAAGATGTCAGGATCGTCTGCGGCCATGATTATCTTGCTGAAACTTGTCAGCGGGGTGCCGACGATATCCACGCCCCGGATCAGTTCCTCGCGTCCATCCTCGACATAGACTTTATACACTATCAAGGGATTGACTTTGAATGCCTGGGGCATGAATCGGCCGGTAAAAGTAAATCCGCCGGAGATATCGTAGAAGATCAGGCCGTAGGGCTTTTCCTGCCGACGGCATTCCTCAATCAGCATCTTTTTAAGTTGCGCGAAATCGACCGCTTTTTCGGATTCGATGATCAGGTTGGACTGGCGCGAAACCGGATCATGACCTCGTTGTTTGCGCCCGTGGCCATTGGAATGCGGGAAGTTTTCGATCGGAGAGCGAGACATCATGAAATTACGCAATACGCCATGATCCACAAGCGTCACCCTCTTGCCGGGAATGCCTTCATCATCGTAGCGATAATAGCCACGCAGGTCGACCCCGTGGTAAGTCTCGACAGATGGATCGCTGTATACATTGATAAACTCGGGCAGGATCTGTTCGCCGACTTTTTTGGTGAAGGTCTGGCCCTCGCTTTCACTTTTCTGACGATGGCCCTCCATACGGTGGCCGAAAATTTCATGGAAAAATACACCTGAAGCCCGACCGGTCAAAATCGCCGGACCGGAGTAAGGTTCTGCCAGTGGAGCCTGCTTGAGAGCTATCAATTCATCGATCAGTGTCTGGATTGTTTCGATTACTTTTTGGTCTCCGGGAAGTCGGGAAAAATCGGCGGCATCGAAACCCTCATGGCGCCAGAGATTCATACCATCCTCGGCCTTGCTGGCACAGTAAATTGTCAATCTGATATATTTCTGGCCGTCCTGAATACGGCTACCTTCGGTATTGACATAATAATTGTTACGCGAGCTGGCAGACAGGGAAACCGAAGAACGTTCGATTTCGGGATGATTCAGAAAGATTTCGCTGTAGCGCTTGAGCTTCTCCGACCAGAGCCGGGGATCAAAATCCAGAGAGACCTCGTCACCAATAAACACATGCGGTTCTTCGCGAGAGAAGTCATCGGATTGATCCTCGGCCTCGACTTTTACCGCGGTTCCGGTCAGTACATTGGTGAAACGTTTCTGGGCTTCACGGAAGTTCTGGTCGGTTTCTTCCCAGAGCTTCATGCGGATGCCTTTTTCATTGTTGTTGAGAGGCAGTTCGGCTGACCCGCCGTAGGAATAGCCCCGCCCGCGCCCGGGGATTTCGCGCGTGTTGTCCATGGCGTAACTGCCGACCCTGGTCTGGATATCCAGGTAGCGACCGTGATTGTCATCTTCACGATTGAGTACGCCGAGCTGGGCCGAGTAATTGATCTGGCGTTCATCCAGAACCTGGTAGGACATAAAGTACAGTTCGGCACTGTCGGCATGCTGGAGCTTCTCGAAATTATAGTTCAATTCCTCGTCGAGAATGCGCAAAAGCTGGTTTTCGGTAGTGGCCGACAGGCTCGCGGTAATCATCATGAATACCGCAACTGCCGTAAACAATACCGGAATCTTTTTGTGTCTCATGGTTTTCTCTCCCTTGAATTATGATAACTAACTGTATTGCTCAGCTGTTTTTATCCTCGAGATAGTGATCGAGATAAAGATCACCCTTCTCGGTCAATTGATAGTACGTATGATTGCGATGTTTGATCCATTTGTTGTCGACAACGCCTTTGCGGTACTGAATGATAAGAGGCTTGACTCGTTTCAGAATATTCATTTCACGCAGTTTGTTGTGGCTGTCGAAAACCGCCTGCTTGTCCTCGTGCAAAACCCTGGCGACCTTGAGAGAATAATCGACCCCGTATTCGCGATGATGAAGCATGATCATTAAATCGAGTTCCTCCAAAAGATCGTAATCATCGTCCGGTTTTTCCGGTGGTTTGTCGAGGATCTCCGGCCATGAAAGTTTTATGATCCGTTCCGGATCGACCTTATTCAAGTTCACGCAATCCTTCCTGTGTACAACCATAATACCGTTGTGGCTGAAATAACCAGAAATCTCACATTCCGGCCTGGGCAAACAGCAATTGGCCGTCTTGTAACCTTCCGCTAAATGTAATTTATCCTCTGCCATAACAAACTTTTTATCCGAGATGTTCTACCCGTTCTAGGTACTCGATTACCTTTTGCATATCTTCAGGCGGATCGGATTTGAGCGTATGCACCAGTTTTGTGACCGGATGTTTGAAGCTCAGCTTCCAGGCGTGCAGGCACTGGCGGGAGATCAGTTTCAGGATGTTTCTGGCTTCCTGCCGGTATTGATCGTACATACCTGAGATAATGTTCTCGTCACCGCCATAATCGCGGTCACCCACCACCGGGTGGCCGATATGCGAGAAATGTACGCGAATCTGGTGGGTTCTTCCGGTCTGGAGCGCGACTTCGATTTGGTCGGCAAACTTGTATCGGACCAGGCGATGATAATTCGTGACAGCTTCCCTGCCGTTGTGATCTACCACCGCCATTTTGCGCCGGTCGCCGGGGGATCTTCCCAGTGGCAGTTCGATTTTGCCCTCGGTTTCACGCAGATGCCCCCATACGATTGCCTGGTAATGGCGTTTAATACGGCGCGCCTTGAGCTCCTCCTGCAGGAAGTTACGCACCGATTCCACTTTCGATACCAGCAGGAGTCCGGAGGTGTCCTTATCGAGACGGTGTACCAGGCCGGGATGGAGGTTGTGATCGTCTTCAGCCTTCTGACCAAGGTAATAGATGATGCCGTTAAGCAATGTTCCGGTGTAGTTGCCGACTGCCGGATGGACCACCAGTCCGGGAGGTTTATTGATCACCAGCAGGTAATCGTCCTCGTAACGGATATCAAGCTCGATCTGCTCGGGCACCAGATGAAATCTGCGCTTTTGAGGGTTGTCTCCCTCGATCAGGTCATCTTCACGCAGGCGGTAGTTGGCCCGGATTTCCTCGCCATTGACGGTTATCATGCCGTCCACGATCAGTTTCTGGATGCGCGAACGGGAGACACCCTCGAGATGATCCCGAAGGAAGCGGTCTATCCTGCGGTCGACCTGGTCAGCTTCCACTTTAAATTCAAAATGCTCCAATTATGTCCAACCTAAATATTTTCGCCATTTCGCTTAAGCATGATCTCGAACTCGATTTCATCACGGATCGGGATACCCTCATATCCTCTCATCTGTATCTCCGGTTTTAGAAGGCGTGCCCGGGCGATTGTGTCCTTGTGCAGTCCCGCCAAAACGAATCCGCGTTTTTGGTAGAAGCGTATAGCCCGGATGTTGTCGTTGGTGGTAACCAGCCACAATCGCCGGCATGCTTCGGTTTTTGCTTTTTCGATCATACTCTCTATCAGGGCAGTGCCGATTCCCCGGTTTTCTTCAAAACTGTCGAGTGTTAGGATTTCACAGGACCGTTCGACAATCTCGTATGTTATAAGTCCCAGCGGTGAATGCTTCCTCTCGCAAATAAAACCAGAGAGATTGTGAGGCAGGTGGATTCGATTTCTGGAAACAACTATCTCGGAACCCCAGCGTTCACATACCACTTTTCTGATCCAGTTCTTATCGGAAGAAACGATCGTCCTGATTTGGATATCCGGTCCGGCAGCCCGAGGCATCAGCATCCCCCATGCAAGAAACATAGAGGGAATGTAGCCCGCATGAAAAGCGTGGTCAAGCACAAATTATTTTAAACGGATTGCATTCTGACTGCGTAATCACTATATTCGCGGTCTGATTTAGTTATCAAGCAATGAAAGGACAACAATGAAGAAGCTGCTGATAGTGCTGATTACATCATTCGCTTTGCTATCTCTGGTATCATGTAGCGATAAAGGCACCGAATCCAAGCCTGATATTGAGATTGATGATGATTCAGGCGATACTCCCTCGCTACCCGAATAAGAAATCCATTCATAATATCTTGTTAAGCCTGCAATTTAAAGGATCGCAGGCTTTTGTTTTGTGATTATCTGGATCTCAGTCGCAGATTCTGCGTTATAATTGTATGAAGGGGGCGTGAATTTTTGCGCACATTATCTGCTTTTTACTTGACATCAAGTCGATGGTGGATTATAATTTAAGCGAGTAAACTGACTTTCAAAACTCTCTCACCCCATAAATCGCCATGATAATTTTAGTGTAAGACGACTTCATGCGTCTTATCTGAGGTGAGATAATATCGTTTTCATACATCAAGGAGTGTGTCAGATGAGATTGCGTAAGATTTTCATGATTTTCCTGCTGTCGATTTTTATGGCAGTACAGGTGGTTCCCCTGGCGGCCATGGACAGGCCGGACAAACCTGTGGTCCATGATCCCACGGGAACAGGTCCGGGGGATGACGACGACAACGGCGAGGAACATCCCTGGCAGGATAATGAAGGTGACGATGATGATGAAGGTGAACTTTTCGGTAAGGGCATGGACTTTATTATGAGCCTGGTGAAGAGCATCTTTAAGAGCAGTCGTGCCACTATCGAGAAGCCAGAATCCAAGTCCGGTGACAACAAGTTCAAGGACAAATCGAGGCTTGAGAACCGTCGTTTGTTCAAATAAAACATTAATCAGGTATTGATGAGTACAACTGGATATAAAAAACAGATAAGCGAGATTGTCTCGGAAATCGAGAGACTGATCGAACAGGGAGATTACCCCCAGGCCCTGGCGGAATTACGTGACGCCGATGGTAAGATCGGGCTGAATCTATATGATTCAGTACTTTTTCTTGAGGTCAAGGGCCGGATCCTGAACCTCATGGGCGACTACAAGAACGCCCTCGAGACTGCAGAAGAAGCTTATCAGAGGGCCCGCCATGAGTCCGACAACGAGCTCATAGCCCGCATCCAGACTCAGACCGCCAAAGCTTACCTGGCACTCGGTGAGACGGAATTTGCCCGCAGGGAGTACCGTGACGTGATTGCCGCCCACAGGCGTTCAGGCAATCTCACAGGGCTCATTGACACACTCAATCGGCTGGCACAGATCAGCTTTATCGGGGGCGATTTCAAAGAAGCTGTCAGGCTTTTGAATGAAGCCCTCGAGTATGCCCGAAAACAGGGTCTTTCCGACAGGGTGGCCTCGCTGACTGGTAACCTGGGGCAAATCTCAAGTATGCTGGGGGATTTTAATCAGGCGGTCAAGTACATTACGATATCGATTCAGAAAAATACCGAACTGAACCGGGTTCACAACCTGTGCCGGGCCTGCCTCTCTCTGGCCTATGCTGAATTGCGGCTTTCCAATTTCGACTCCGCGCGAAAATCCCTGAAAAAGGCTTTCGGTCTGATAGAAAAGCACAACCTTACCCGTGAGTATGGTATTTATCATGAGTACCTGGCCGAGCTTGAGTTTGAACTTGGCAACCACGATGAAGCCCTGGCTCAAATCAAGAAAGCGCTGGATTATGCGCTCGGGTTATCAGATGCGAGTGCGATGATCTCGCAGAGCCTGAGGCTCAAGGCTGAAATCGAGATGAAGCTTAACCGTCTCGAAGATGCCCGTCTGAGCGCTTCCCGGGCTTTCGAGATGGCTGAAAAGATCGGTGAGAAGCTGGAGAGCGGGGCGGCCTGCAGGGTGCTGGCCGAACTTTCCTCTGTCAAGGGGGACAAGCAAGCCGCGTCCGATTTGATTCACCGTGCTATCGACATGGTCCAGAAGAGCGGGGCCAGGTTCGATCTTTCGCAGGCTTATATTGCCGCTTACCGGATATTCAAGGGCAACCTGGCTGAATCACAACATTATCTCCGGCTGGCGCGCGAGCTGTACACCGCGATGGAGCTGGATTTCAACCTCAACCGTGCGCCTCAGGTTGACCGTAACGGCCAGCGTGACTATGAGGTCTCTACCCCGGATGGCCGGATTATCAAGATCGTAAGCTCCAACCGCAACATTCAGGCGATTATGCGCGCGGTGGATTCGATCAAGGATGCCGATATCCCGATTCTGATCGGCGGTGAAACCGGTACAGGCAAAGACCAACTGGCCAAGTTCATTCATTACAGTTCAATCCGGCGCACCGAGAAATTCATCTCGGTCAATTGTGCCGCGATTCCACCGGAACTGGCTGAGTCGGAGCTTTTCGGTCATGTCAAGGGAGCCTACACCAATGCCACTGAAACCAAGGATGGGCTGATTGCCGCGGCTGCCGGCGGTACCCTGTTTTTAAATGAAATCGGTGAACTTCCACCTGCGATTCAGGCCAAACTGCTGGGAGCCCTGGAAAATAAAAAGGTGCTCAGAATCGGTGATCATCTTCCCCGAGAAGTCGATTTTCGGCTGATCTGCGCCACAAATCGAGACCTCGAGGAGGATGTCGAAAACGGGTTGTTCCGGCAGGACCTGTATTTTCGTATCGCGGTGATGACTTTTGAGTTGCCCCCTCTGGCTCAACGAGGAAACGATATTTTCGAGTTGATCATTCACTTTTTATGCGAGAAGGGTTTTGAAATTCCGGATAAGAACCAACTGTTTACCCCGGAAGTCAAAGATCGTATCCAGAGCTATGACTGGCCGGGTAATATCCGCGAATTGAAAAATGAAATCAATCTCCTGGCGCTCTCTTATCCGGGTGACACCGAGGAAGTTATCAGTAAGCTTGTGGAGAAACTTTCGGCTGAAGTCAACCAGTTTAAAATCGATAAAAATTCCGGGCTGGCCGAGCAGATTTCCACTTTCGAACGCAACCGTATCCTGGAAGCGTTGGCCCAGGCCGATTATGTAATTCGCAAAGCCGCCACGATTCTCAAGATGCCGGAAGCTACTCTTCGCTCCAAGATCAAGCGTCACAATATTGTCATTGCGTAATTTGCGACGATTTTCCGCAGAATCCCCAGAAATATCATAAAGCTATATGAGTCATTGTCTTATGGTTATGTTATAGCTGTTTACAAAGTTTCTGAAAGCAGAAATTGCGTTTTTCAGTGTTATTACATGAAATAAGCACTGGAACTTGTAGGCATTCATAAGTCATTGTATGCCATAAGTGTATGTTGTTGCAAGGAATGGTTTATTTTTATGGCACAGAGGTTGCAGATATAGTTTACAACCAGTTGAGATGCTGGTCGATTTTGGGTTTCTCCTCCTGCGATTAGATATCGGGAGGCTTTGGGCAAATTCCCTCACTGCCGTGGCGGGACAGTGAGGGTTTTTTTATTCCTGTTAATTGCACATTGCTAACGATAGAATAATTTGCTTTTGTGAGCGCATTTATTAATTTAACTTCCGATATATTCTCTGGAAATTGCTATGAAAGAAATCGACGAAATCAAAGAATGCGAAACTGAATCGAGTATCGTAGCGAAAATCACGATGCTTTTGGCGGCCAAACGCACTTCTCTGGCTGTACTGAGGACAGGGATCGCGATTCTGACTTTGCCGTTTTCGGTGGTGACGGTGTTGATCGCCACTTCCGGCCATTACGAATTCACCGAGAATATGCTCTTTATTATTCCGCTGATGGGTCTCAACACTGTACTTGTGGTGTTGAGCTTCTACCTGATTTTTCGCTCCATGAGACGGATTCTCTACCAGGACAAGCTGATCCAGAGGCTCAAGGATATGGATGAGCACCTGGTTAAATCTCCTGATATGGCAGACCAGGGCAACCTCGATGAGTTGACTGACGAGGCCCTCTGAGAAACGCTTCCTGCAACTACTGTTAAAAACGTATTTACAAACCGGCAAAAAAATCATATAATCTCCGAAAATTCGGAGGTAGGAAATCTGCAAGCAGAAGACAATCGGCAAGACCGTTTCACTCGAGGGCATAGGGCTCCATACCGGATGTAAATCTACAATACGTTTCGTACCTGCCGGTATCGATGATGGTATCTCCTTTAAGCGGATCGATGTCGACAGTTGCCCGATGATCCCGGCTCACCTGGAAAACGTTGTCGATCTCAATCGCGGTACCACGCTCGGTATAGGCGAATATCGTGTGCACACGGTCGAGCATGTCCTGTCCGCACTGGCCGGTCTGGAGATCGACAATGTCGTCTGCGAGCTGGACAATATCGAACCGCCTATAGTGGATGGTTCCATGAAACCGTTTGTCGATAAGCTCCTGGAGGCCGGTCTGGTCGAACAGGAAGCCGACAAGAACTTTTTGGTAATCGAGGAACCGATCATCTACTCCGAGCCGGATCGACACATAGATATAGTCGTAACACCTTCCGAAACAATCAGGATAACATTTCTGATCGATTACAAGAATCCCGCCCTCGGCACACAATACACTTCCCTTGTCGATCTGCGTGAAGAATTCGTGGAAGAGTTTGCCGCCGCACGCACCTTTTGTTTCCTGTCCGAGGTTGAGACACTCCGCGAACAGGGAATTATCAAGGGGGGAGGTCTCGATTCTGCACTTGTGATTGTAGACAAGGATCTCGGGCAGGCGGAGATAGACAAGCTTAAAAATTTATTCGATATAGAGCAGGACATCACGATTGGCAAAAGCGGGATCTTCAATGATGTGCCCCTGCGATTTTATAACGAGCCTGTACGTCATAAAGCGGCTGATCTGCTGGGTGATCTGATGCTTCTGGGGATGCCTGTCAAGGGGCATTTCCTGGCGGCGCGCTCCGGGCATGCGGCCAATGTCGCCCTGGCCAAGAAGATTCGCGCGACCTATGAGAAAAAGCTGCTGGCCCAGAAATATGCCGGCCCGGGGGCTTCTAAAAAAGGTGTGATGTTCGACATCAACGCTATTCTCAAAGTTATGCCTCATCGCTACCCGTTTCTGCTGATAGATAAGATCATCGATCTCGAACCCAACAAGAAGGTGATCGCCCAGAAAAACGTAACAATCAACGAACCATTTTTCCAGGGTCATTTTCCCGGTCATCCGATTATGCCGGGAGTTTTGACCATCGAGGCGATGGCGCAGGCGGGCGGATTTTTGATTTTAAATTCAGTCGAGGAACCGGAAAAGAAGCTTCTCTATTTCGTGTCGATCGACAGCGCCCGTTTCCGGCAACCGGTCGAACCGGGGGATATCCTCAGGTTCGAGCTGGAACTGGTCGCGTTCAGGCGGGGGACCTGCAAGATGAAGGGACGGGCGATGGTTGGTGACAAGGTAGCCACGGAGGCGACTTTGATGGCCGCTCTGGTAGACAGGTAAGAATATGAGTGAAACTGAAATCCATTCCACAGCTATAGTTGATTCAAAAGCCGAACTCGACAGCGGTGTCGTGATCGGCCCTTACGCTATTGTCGAAAGCAATGTGCAAATCGGCAAAGGCTCAAAGATCGGTCCCCGCGCAATGATCGCGTGGGGCAGTCGTCTGGCTGAAAATGTAACGGTTCATCATGGTGCTACACTCGGCACAGTCCCGCAGGACTTGAAATTCGGCGGGGAGGAGACGGTACTCAAAATCGGCGCGAATACCGTCATACGGGAATTTGCCACCCTCAATCGCGGAACTGAATGGTCGTTCGAGACTGTAGTGGGCGCAAATTGCCTCCTGATGGCATACTCGCACATTGCCCATGACTGCCACCTGGGTGACAATGTGATCATTGCCAATTCGGTGCAGATGGCCGGCCATGTGTTCATCCATGATCACGCCATAGTCAGCGGTAATACCGTCATCCACCAGTTCGTCAGGGTCGGAGAACATGCCATGATCGGCGGAGGTTTCAGGGTACCGCAGGACGTCGTGCCGTATGCCTTGATGGGCGGGTATCCGCTTAAGGTCAGGGGGCTCAACCTGGTCGGCTTAAAACGCCGGGGATTCAGATCGGATCAAATGAAACCTCTGAGGGAAACTTTCCGCTACCTGTTTTTCTCCGATTTAAACACCTCGCAAGCGCTTGAAAAAGTCGCTTCAAAAGTTGAGCAAACAGCGGAAGTTAAAAAAGTCCTCGAAATGATCGAATCCTCCGAACGAGGGATCATCAAGTAAATCCGCTTCCCGTGCTCGTTTTTTTTATCCAATGATATAGCATCAATCTGTTGAATTCAAGAAAGTTGACTTTTCGCTGGCGATATGATATTATCTCATCATCTATGAAGAGTAAGCTGAAAGCCGGAGTAATCGGAGTCGGTCACCTGGGCCGTTTCCACCTCGAAAAACTTCTCAAAATCGAGGATGTCGAGCTGGTCGGTTTCTACGATATCGACCGTGAAAAAGCAGACCGAATCGCCGGGGAGAATTCCGTCCGGTCTGCCGAATCGCTGGAAGAGTTGATTGATGCCTGCGATGTGGTCTCGGTTGTCGTACCAACCGTGGATCATTACGATGTCGCCTCTAAGGCTCTCGAATCAGGGTGCCATGTTTTCTGTGAAAAACCGCTGACCGAAACCGCCGAGCAGGGAGAACGCCTGGTCGATCAGGCAAACCGGGCCGGCCTCAAGCTGGGTGTGGGACATATCGAGCGCTTCAACCCGGCTATCCGTGCCATGCGGGGACGGATCGGCAAGCCGATGTTCATCGAGGCTCACAGGCTCAACCCGTTCAATCCGCGCGGTCTGGATGTGGCCGTGATTCTGGAACTTATGATACATGATATCGACCTGTGTCTCTATTTTACCCGTTCCGAGGTGAGCGAAATCCATGCTTCCGCAGTGCAGGTGCTGTCCGACAAGATGGATATCGCTAACGTCAGGCTGAAGTTCGAATCGGGATGTGTGGCAAACCTTACCGCCTCACGAATTTCGCCCACCGGGATGCGAAAGATCAGGATTTTTCAACGCGACAATTATCTCTCTTTCGATTTGCATAAAAAGAAGGTCGACAATTTCCTATTGGTCGACGATCAGTTCGAGACCGGCAGACTGGAAGGTTTTTCGACGTCGTTTGAATACGGCCAGACTGGCAAGAAGATCGTTTACAATCAGCCTGCGGGTGATGATTATGATATGCTTGAAGAGGAGTTGTGCCAGTTCCTGCGGGCGGTTGAAGCAGGCGATGATCCGCCGGTCAGCGGTCGTGACGGGTTCCGTGCCTTAAAAATTGCCTTGGAAGTACAGCGTCAGGCGGCCGAACAGCTTGCGAAGGTGGGTGGTTAACCGATGGTGCTCGGTCGCACGATATTGATCTCGGCCGGCGAAACCTCGGGCGATATTCATGGCGCAGGGCTGGTCGCGGAGCTTAAAAAAAAATGTGGTGGATATGATTTCGTCGGGCTGGGAGGTGAACAGCTAAAGTCCGAAGGTGTTCAGTTGTTTTACCACTGCCGTGATCTGGCCGCGCTGGGGTTTCTGGAAGTAGCCGCGCGAATCAAGTTTTTTATCGGAGTAAAAAACGAGATCACGCGATACCTGACCGAAAACCGTCCCGATTTAGTAATCCTTGTCGATTACCCCGGGCTGAACCTGAAGATTGCCGAGGAAGCCCACAAGCTCAATATCCCGGTTGTATATTTTATTATGCCACAGGTATGGGCCTGGAAGCCAAAACGCGTCATCGCACTTAAAAATTACTGCCGGCTGTTGATATCGATTCTTCCGTTTGAAGTCGACTTCTTCAAAAAACATGATACAAAGATCGAATATGTCGGTCATCCGCTGATCGATGTCATACCGCCTCCCAGAACCCGCAAGGAGGTACGTTTCTTTTTAGAGTTGCCGAATGACAGGCGCCTGCTTGCGTTGTTACCCGGATCCCGACAGCAGGAAATCGAGCGCAATCTTCCGGTCATGGTAAACACCTTTCGAAAACTTACAAAGCGCTTCGAAAACCAGGACGGTGTGATTATCAAGGCCCCTGACCTGGATCGCAAGCTTTACCAGAAAACCGCAGGAGAACTCCCGCCCAATCTTGAAATCACCGATCAGCACAAGTATGAATACATCCAGGCCTCGGACTGCGCCCTGGTGGCATCGGGGACTGCTACTCTCGAAACAGCGCTCTGCCTGACGCCGGCAGTGGTGATGTATCGCACTACGTTTTTGACATATCTTTTGGCGCGCATGTTCATCAAGATCGATTCTATCGCGCTGGCTAACCTGGTCGCGCAGGAAAAAGTATTCCCCGAGCTGGTGCAGTTTCGCGCCAGGTCGAAATCGATTGCGTATGAGCTTCGCAAGTATCTCGAAGATCCGGATTATAACGAACTTGTGCGCTCTAAACTTTCTAATGTGCGGGACCGCCTCAAGCCGAAAGGCGCATATGCGCGTGCGGCGGATCTGATCCGTGACAGAGTTTTGAGGCATTGATGTACAACCGTCTGTTCGGGTGGACATATACCCTGCTTACCAGTCTGGTCTCGTTAGTGGTTGTACCTGTAATACTAATTCGTGGATTATTCGGGGACAAACGTCTGCTTGAATATCTGGGTATTTACGGTGACCGGGTGCGAGATGATCGTGAATCGATCTGGGTACATGCCTCCTCGGTGGGCGAGGTCAAGCTGGCCGGGTTGCTGATCGAACAGTTGCGGAAAACTGATCCCGATTGCCGTTTAGTCTTGAGCGTGGTTACCCCATCCGGGCGTAAACTGGCTGATGCCGAAATCGCCTCTATGGCGGAAATATACTATCTGCCTCTCGATTTGAACCCCTGCCTGAAAATAGCTTTCAGGAAAATCCGACCGCGAAAGATCGTACTGACTGAAACCGAACTGTATCCGAATTTTCTGAAACGCGCACTTCAGGCAGATATAAGCCTGTATCTTATCAATGGGCGGATTTCTGACAGATCATTTCGCAAATATCAGGCTGTCAGAGAGTTGTTTGGTTATCTGCTGAAAAGCTTTA